>CAZDHQ010000520.1:0-4048 GCA_964505135.1 uncultured Ferruginibacter sp. | reverse complement strand
CATTAGGTGGCGGAGCTGGATTAATGGTTGGTATTGCTAATCCAACTGATGTTACGGCACCTTCAAGCGGTAATGATCCACAAACAATTTTGTTCCAGTTAAGCGAAGTGGCCGGTAAATTTTCAGGTTACCTAAACTATGCCGGCTATTTTGGTGCTAAGAACAGCTTGCCTGAAGCGTCCTCCCTAAGCCAAATCGGTTTTACTGCTTCTTATGCGGCTACCGATAAGTTTAGCATTGGCTATGATGGTACTGTGCAGTTTGTAAAAGATGAAACACTGGGTAAATCTAAAAAATGGTGGGGATCAGCAGTGTATCTGAATGCTACCACCAGCGAAGACTTTGGATTAACACTTCGTGGTGAATATTTCAGTGACAAAAAATACGGTGTTAAGGTAGGTGCAAATGTTTTTGCAGCTACGCTTTCCGGCAACTATAAAGTGGGAGGTTTTACGTTAATACCGGAATTGCGACTGGATAATGCAAGCAGTGCAATCTTTTCTAAGAATGCCGCAGGAGATGCCTCCAAATCAGCATTCTCTGCAATACTGGCCGCTGTTTATAGCTTCTAGCAATAACCTGCAATTTTTCCAGTATTCGATAATTTGATGTGATACTGAGGATTGTTGAAATTTCGGAATCTTATACTTAAAATAACATGAAGGGCCGACAGCAATGTCGGCCCTTCATCATAGTACAATTCAACAAATTATTTTACTCATCACCTAAAGAGATAGGATAATCATACAACGCATCATAACCTGGATAAAATCCACTAATAGTTACTGTTTTTGCTGACCCCATCACTTTATTTAAATCATCAATGCTCTTCACTTCAGTATCATTCACTTTTACAATCACAAAACCATCTCTCATCCTGGTTTGATCTTTCAAAGCACCGTCATTTATTTTCTTTACAACCACACCGCCGGTTACACCATATTCTTTTGCTTTTTTAGGGTCAAGATTTACAAAATCAGCTCCCAGTTTAGCCATTGCTTTTTCAGTTTTCACCACGTCAAAAGTACCCAACTTATTTTTTAGTGTAGCAGTAGCCGATTGTTCTTTGCCTCCTCTTGAATAAACCACTTTGATCTTATCGCCTGGCTTGAAACGGGTAACCAATTCCTGTAACTCTGAGGGGAGCGTTACAGACGTGCCATTCACACTTCTGATGATGTCGCCTTTCTTTAAACCTGCGTCGGCAGCAGCACTACCAACAGCCACGTCAGTTATCACCAAACCTTCGCCAGTGAAGGTCAGATCCATCTTTTCTTTTTGATCATCAGGAATGTCGAATGAATTGGCTGTTGATACACCAAGAAAACCTCTCTGTACATTGCCATACTTAATCAAATCATCTACCACTTTCTTCACAATGTTAACAGGTATAGCATAAGAGTACCCCGAATAATAACCGGTAGGCGATGCGATAGCAGAATTAATACCAATTAGAACACCATCAGTATTAATCAAAGCACCACCACTATTACCCTGGTTTACTGCAGCATCAGTCTGAATAAATGATTCCACAGGAGAATTGGTTTTAGTTCCTTTGTTCAATCCCAGGCTCCTGGCTTTTGCACTTACAATACCAGCAGTTACTGTTGTTTCCAGGTTTAAAGGATAGCCAAGTGCCAACACCCATTGGCCAATCTTTACATCATCTGAATTGCCATACAATAAGAAAGGCAACCCTTTAGCGTCTACCTTAATCACTGCAAGGTCATAAGCAGGATCTGTTCCAACAACCTTAGCCGTATAAGTTTTTTTGTTGTTGAGCGTAACGGTTAATTCGTCTGCATTTTCCACCACGTGGTTATTGGTTACGATATAACCGTCTTCACTAATAATCACACCTGAGCCGGAAGCTCTTTGTTCAGGAACATACATGTTTCCTCTTCCGCCAAAAAACTGGTTGAATAAATCATCATCAAAAAAATCGCTGAATGGGTTAGCTGGTTTTTGAGATCGTGGAAGATTATTGCTTACCTGTTTGGCGTTTGTTTTGGTTTTGATATGCACCACTGCAGGTAGGGCTGCTGCAGCAGGTTGTGTAAAGTCTACCGCACCTGGGGGAACATTATCCGGGTTACTGGCAAACTTATAGTTTGCCGGGATATTGCCGGTTTGGCCTGCATAGGTGTTATTGTTTTTTACAAATTTTCCATAGCCCCACATAACTCCGAGAGCGGTTAATGCGCTAACGGTTACGTTAAAAAATACTTGTTTCAGTTTCATCGCTATTAATTTGTTTTTAGTAATTATTCAGGTTTCAATTTCTGTGCCTGACAATACAAAGTAACGCAGTACTGACAAAATGGTATTTACCAAATGGCACGTTTAACAATTAATTAGTAAGGCTTTCGTAGATTGTTTATAAAGTTAATAAAAACTGCATGCTATCCACTCCATCTGCATAATCCATCAATGATGGCGATTGCGATTGGCCAAATGGTACATCGGTTCCGGCAATGCATTGTACGTCTGTACTGGCTTTCAGGCTCATCAGTGTTTCGTCGATATTTTTATAAAACTCGTAATTCAATTGTGCAATCGGCGAAAATAGCGATGAGTTTTCTACCAGTATAATGCTTTCGTTGGTCATGTAAAAGCGGTTGTTCAAGATCAGTAACGAAAGGTTATAATCGTAATTGTTTCGGTATTTATGATGATCCGTAAAATATTTATAGCAATTGAAAGATTGCAGCAATGGAACAAAATCATAGTTCTCGGGCACATAAATCTTGGTTACATTCCTGCAGCCCAGGCCAAAGTAAATATGAATATCAGCTGACAATTTTTCCAATTCTTCCGTTGTTTCATTGCCGGATAAAATGGCCGCAGATGTACGGTTTCTCCTGATGATACTTGGGTATTTTGCAAAGTAATAATCAAAATACCGGGCGCTGTTATTGCTGCCGGTGGCAATATATGCATCACAGCCTTTTAGCATGCTGGCAAAAACAATATGTTCATTTGTGGCAGCATCCCAGTGAAACATTTTTTCCACGATATGTTTTAGCAGGATATCATCTTTGGAAGATAGCTTTATGGTTTGTTTATGCCCCGATACAAATACACATAAAAAATCATGAAAGCCTACCAATGGAATATTGCCCGCCATCACTATGCCCACATTTTTAGGATTGATATTATCGTCAATGTGATAATGATTAACCCAGGCCAGGAGTTTGGCTTCATCTAAAAATTCCGTAACAATATTTTTTACAGAAAGGTCGATGAAGTCCGGCGTAAACCATCCATTAGCAATAGAGGCTCTTTGTTTTACTGATTCCCACTCATGATTTTTATCAGTTAAATAATCTTTTAGCCTTTGTAATATTTCGATTCGATTTCGTAATTTCATCCCGTTAAAATCAAGTTTTGTAAAAACAAAATTCGCATTTCCAAATCTTTAAATCAAAACTAATGGCAATTAAGATTACAGACGAGTGTATCAACTGCGGGGCATGTGAACCAGAATGTCCGAACAATGCAATTTATGAAGGTGGTGTAGAATGGGCTATTTCAGACGGTACTACGGTAAAAGGACCATTTACTTTATTAGATGGGACTACTACTGATAGTGAAGCAAGACATTCGCCAATCAGTTCCGATACTTATTATATTGTGCCAAATAAATGTACAGAGTGCCAGGGTTTTCACGAAGAACCACAATGTGCTGCTGTATGCCCTGTAGATTGCTGCGTACCCGATGAAATGTACACAGAAACTGTAGAAGAGCTGATGGCTAAAAAAGAAAAGCTGCACGCTTAATTTATAAGAAGATTTTTTAAAGCCGTAACAGGCTTAATCTGGCAGGTGATATTTCCTGCATCGGCGAGGGTATTTTATTAATACTTTCGCCTTTTTATTATCGCCTGTATTGGGGTGCCAAAAGAAGTTTTATGAAAGAAATTATATATGCCTGTGTGGCGATTGGTTGTATTGCATCCTGCAGTACTAAAAAGAAAACCTCGGAGGATGTGAACCTGGAGCAAAAAGTAGCTATCCTTCAAACGGACAGGGATTTTTCAGAACGCAG
>CAZDHQ010000519.1:0-4058 GCA_964505135.1 uncultured Ferruginibacter sp. | reverse complement strand
AAAATCAGATGCAGATGCAGTAGAAAAAGTGGAGCATATTTATAAAAGCCTTGGTATGCACATTGTTTACATGGATGCTTATAACCATGATGTGCATGCAGCATACGTAAGTCATATTTCTCACATCACTTCATTTGCGTTGGCAAATACAGTGCTTGAAAAAGAAAAAGAAGAGAATGCGATTTTTGAATTGGCTGGTGGTGGTTTTGAAAGTACCGTGCGGTTGGCAAAAAGTAACCCGGCTATGTGGGCGCCGATCTTTATGCAGAACAGGGAAAATGTGTTGGATGTTTTGAATGAACATATCAGCCAGTTGAGAAAATTTAAAGCAAGTCTTGAGAAAGAGAATTGGGAATATTTGAATGAGCTGATGGAGAATGCGAATAAGATTAAGAGGATAATAAAATAAAGCCCACCCAGCCTCCCAAAGGGAGGGGCAGGGCAAAAGCACTAAAATAGAAAGTGCTTCATGGAATGGCGGGTTGGTTTCCTTATTGATGAGGACAGGATAAAGCTGAAATGCTTAATTACAAAAATTGAGGGAAAGGAAGAGTTTGACCTCCCTCTCTTTTGGAGAGGGAACGAGGGAGAGGCTGGTTGAATAATGAAATAACAGTACAGGTGAGTCCCGACGATGAATGTCGGGATGCTGACCAAAGCGTCAGCATGACACAACGACGTTGAATAAAGTTCCATCGTTCGTAAAAACAAGATAGTAATTAAAAAATATTTTTATACAGGCAAACAAAATCAATTTACAATGCAAACACAAACATTGAACTCGAAAGAGCTGATGCAGGAAAAATGGAACAAACGTCCACTGATAATTAGTGGGCCCTGCAGTGCTGAAACAGAAGAACAAGTGCTGGAAACCGCTACCAGGCTGGCTAAAACAGGTAAGGTAGATGTGCTGAGAGCAGGCATCTGGAAACCACGTACCAAGCCAGGATTATTTGAAGGTATTGGTGCAAAAGGTCTTTCCTGGATGGCGCAAGCTAAGAAACTAACGGGCATGCCTACCACAGTAGAAGTTGCTACAGCAAAACACGTGGAAGACGCATTGCATTTTGATACAGATATGTTGTGGATTGGTGCAAGAACAACCGTAAATCCATTCAGCGTGCAGGAAGTAGCTGATGCATTACGTGGTGTGGATGTGCCGGTGTTGATCAAGAATCCAATCAATCCAGATTTAGAATTGTGGACTGGTGGTATTGAGCGTATCATGAAAGCGGGCATTAAGCAAGTGGGTATGATCCATCGTGGTTTTAGCAACTACGGTAATACTGAATATAGAAATGCTCCGATGTGGCACCTGCCAATTGAAATGAAACGCAGGTTCCCTGATATGAAATTGATTTGCGATCCTTCACATATCTGCGGTAACAGGCACATGCTGCAGTCTGTTGCTCAAAAAGCGATTGACCTTGATTTTGATGGAGTGATGATTGAAAGTCACATTGATCCGGATAATGCATGGAGTGATGCTAAACAGCAAATTACGCCTGAGCGCCTGGCAGAAATGTTAGATGCATTGATCTGGAGAAGTGAAAATACGGACAAGGCAGACTTCCTAACGGCATTGGCTACACTAAGGGAACAAATCAATCATTTGGATGATGAATTAATGTTGATCTTAAGCCAGCGTATGAAGATTGCTGATAAGATTGGCCAGTATAAAAGAGATAACAATATCACCATTCTTCAAACCAACCGCTGGAATGAAATTTTGGAGAAAGCATATAAAAAAGGAGAGAAGCTTGGTTTGAGCCAGGAGTTTATCACCAAGTATTTTGATGCAGTGCATTTGGAAAGTATCAATCATCAGAATAAGGTGATGAATAGTTAAAGGCCCGGCCGCCTCCGGCCCCCTCTAAATCTCCCCCCAAGGGGGAGACTTGAGACTCTAATATTTGTTGCAGCTTTATATAATCATTAGCGTGGGAGTAAAAACAGTTGAACATAATTTTTCAGGCAGGAAGGTGACGTATTATTTCGATGCATCTTTTTCCATGCTTGAAAATATTGTTCCGAAAGAGAAGACAGTTTTAATAACAGATGAAAATGTATTTGCTTCTCACAAGCAATTGTTCAATGGTTGGAAAACAATTGTGATAAAGGCAGGTGAGCAGCACAAGCAACAATCAACAGTTGATTACATTGTTCAGCAGTTAATTGAGAACGAAGCAGACAGGAATACGGTTGTTGTGGGTGTAGGCGGGGGAGTGGTTACAGATATTGCAGGTTACGCTGCAGGTATTTACATGAGAGGCGTGAGGTTTGGATTTGTGCCAACAACGATTCTGGCAATGGTGGATGCTTCCATCGGCGGCAAGAATGGAGTGGATGTTGGTCCTTATAAAAACCTTGTTGGGTTAATAAGGCAACCGGAGTTTTTATTGTTTGATTATTCTTTATTGGCAACATTGCCGCAGGAACATTGGGTGAATGGTTTTGCAGAAGTGATTAAGCATGCCTGTATAAAAGACGCTGATCTTTTTGCAAAACTGGAAGCCAATCAACTGGAGAATTATCAAGCGGATAAAAATCTGTTGGCTGAATTAATTGAACGAAATGTAAATATTAAAACAACAGTTGTATTGGCTGATGAGTTTGAGAAAGGAGATAGAAAGCTGTTGAACTTTGGTCATACACTCGGCCACGCTATTGAAAATACGTATGAATTACTGCACGGCCATGCAATCAGTATTGGAATGATTGCGGCCTGCACTTTTTCGGAGGAGATCAATGGATTTGATTATTCTGGAAAACAGAGGATAAAAGATTTGCTCAATAAATACCAGTTAACAACATCCATGCAATTTGACAAACAAAAAGTATGGAACTTACTTAAGATGGATAAGAAAAGGGCAAGCAATGAAATGAATTTTATCCTGCTAAATGAAATCGGTGAAGCAATCGTGAAGCCAATTCCGTTGGTACAATTAGAAGATTTAATAAACAAAAGCCTCCCCAACCCCTCCCAAGGAGGGGCTTAGGAGCCCGAATATTTTTGGTTCATTTATGATAGTAAAAATTCAATCATCAACGCTTTCGGGAATAATCAATGCTCCTACCTCCAAAAGCTCTATGCAAAGAGCCTGTGCCGCTGCATTGCTGCATGAAGGGACAACGGTGATTAATAATCCCGGCCATAGTAATGACGATCTTGCAGCGATTGATGTGATACAAAAGTTGGGTGCTGTTATCAAAGAAAAGGATTCAAATAAAATAGTAATTGAAAGTGCAGGCGTGAAGCCCGTTTCAGGAGAAATGAACTGCGGCGAAAGTGGTTTGGGCATTCGTATGTTTACACCTATTGCTGCATTAAGCGAACAGCCAATCACTATCAATGGAACCGGCAGTTTGGTAACAAGGCCAATGAACTTCTTTGATGAAATATTCCCACAACTGGGCATCAGTATTTCATCAAGAGAAGGTAAACTGCCACTGCATATTAAAGGCCCAGTGCAGGCGAAACCAATTACTATTGATGGCTCTTTGAGTTCTCAATTTTTAACGGGTTTGTTGATGGCGTTTGGTAAAGCGGTGAAAGAACCGGTAACCATCACTGTAAACAATTTAAAGAGCAAGCCATACATCGATCTCACTTTACAGGTAATGAAGCATTTCGGTTATGAAGTTGTCAACAACAATTTTGAAACCTTTACTATTCATCCTGCTAATACAGTAGCTGATAAAACCATTAATTACACTGTTGAAGGAGACTGGAGCGGCGGTGCATTCTTATTAGTTGCAGGAGCGATAAGCAATCAAATTGTTATTGAAGGGTTGGATGTGCATTCAACACAGGCTGATAAAGCAATACTGCAGGCTGTGAAAGACAGTGGTGCTGATTTAAAAATTGATGGAACAACTATCACAGTTGATCCATCAGCAAATGCATTGCAAGCCTTTGAATTTGATGCAACAGATTGCCCTGATTTATTTCCGCCATTGGTTGCATTGGCATCTTACTGTAACGGCACCACGAAAATAAAAGGTGTGAACAGATTGGCGCATAAAGAAAGTAATCGTGGACTTACGCTGCAGGATGA
>CAZDHQ010000518.1:0-4061 GCA_964505135.1 uncultured Ferruginibacter sp. | reverse complement strand
GGTAACCACATTGCCGATGGATAACCCTCCGCGCAGCGAAGATGGTACGGTGAATTTTAAAGAAGACTTTTTTGGCAAAAGCGCCAACCTTACCGTTAGCGGTCAGCTGGAAGGCGAGCTGGGCGCCATGGCTTTCAGTGATATTTATACCTTTGGTCCTACGTTCCGGGCAGAGAATTCCAATACCACCCGCCACCTGGCCGAGTTCTGGATGATTGAACCAGAAGTGGCATTCAACGACCTAGAAGATAATATGAACCTGGCGGAAGAGTTCATCAAATACCTGATACAGTATGTGATGGATCATAACCGCGAAGACCTGGAATTTCTGGCGCAGCGACTGGCAGAGGAAGAAAAACAATTACCGCAGGATAAACGCAGTGAGCTGGGACTGATAGAGAAACTGGAGTTTGTACTGAACAACGAGTTTCAGCGGCTTACCTATACAGAAGCCATTGAGATCCTGAAAGAGAGTAATCATAATAAGAAAAAGAAATTCCAGTACCTGGTAGAGGGCTGGGGTGTGGACCTGCAGAGTGAACATGAGCGTTACCTGGTAGAGAAACATTTCAAAAAACCGGTGATCCTGACCAATTATCCGAAAGAGATCAAGGCCTTTTATATGCGCCAGAACGATGACGGCAAAACTGTAGCTGCCATGGATATTCTGGCACCCGGTATTGGTGAAATTGTAGGTGGATCGCAGCGGGAAGAGCGACTGGACAAACTGGAGCAGCGCATGAAAGAAATGCATATCCCGGCCGAAGAACTGAGCTGGTACCTGGATACCCGCCGTTTTGGAACCGTGCCGCATGCTGGTTTTGGACTGGGTTTTGAGCGGATGGTATTGTTTGTGACAGGTATGACCAATATCCGCGATGTGATCGCTTTTGCGCGGACACCGAATAATTGTGAGTTTTAACCCTCCCCCGGACCCTCCCTACCCTGTAGGGAGGGGAGACGAGCGAAGCGATGTTGGGGTGGGTTAATTTTTTTTGTGGATAATTTCTGAATATAAGCCTGCCACCCTATATTTGCAGCCCTGTATGAGGATTGTTGCAGGGCGAAAGCCTAACAATGAGCCTCAAGCAGAACCAGGGTTAAAGTAAGTAAGCTGAACTCCAGACGCTTAACTTCTAACTCCCGACTAAAAGGTGCGGTAGCTCAGTCGGTAGAGCAAAGGACTGAAAATCCTTGTGTCGCCGGTTCGATCCCGGCCCACACCACAGACTAGACAAGGCTTTCAAGCGATTAGCTTGGAAGCTTTTTTCTTTTGGTACAACATGGATACAACATTTGCTCTCTACATAATAAGTTGACCCTCTCATACAGTAGCCAAAAATTGACCAAAAGGGTTTTTTACCCCCCGTATATTTCCCGTATTTGTCAAAATTTTTAAAATACCGTGAAAACACGGTGTCGCTGCTTTGATCAGCAGCATATATTTAACATGCATTATAAATAATAATACGTGTGATAGCCGAAACACACAATTTAGAGTAGGCAACCAAAACTGCGAAATATGGGATCTGTAAAAAATTTTAAAAAAGAATTTCTGCTACTGATTATGGCAGGAATGCTTTTATTGTTTGGATGTCGAAAGGATCAAACTGTACAAATCCAGGATAAGGTAGATGTAACTACTTTTTATGCAAACACGGAAACGCTGAATCCGACTTTATTGGGTTTAATTAATTCTTTTAAAAAGGATGATCACTTCAATGCACAATTAGGAAATTTTATTACCAAGAACGGCGTTCCGGTTTGGAAAGAAACCATATACAAGACCGGCGGCATGACAACCGTAGCTAAAGCTGATGTCAGAATGAACTCTACGAGCACTAGGTTAAATACTGCCTCACCACAGGACACAAGTAAGGGCGTTTTCTTAATCCCACTTCAATCCCAAACAGACGAAAGCATAAAATCCTATATCGTCGCTACCAAATATAATGACAGCAATTACTCCTATCGGTTGTACAACAGAGATTCCTTAGACAGGATAAGACCTACTAATGATACTGTGAGACAAAACCTCACAAATGTTGAAGCGGTGTTCGGCGTTTTTGAAAAAAATATAAATAACAAGAATACTATTCTGATTTCCGGTACGGTGATCCGGAACGCAAGAATGGAATATAATATAGGCTCACAGGTTAGCCAAAGCAGTAAACCCAGAGTGAATTATGATTACTGCGTAATTAACATAACAATGACTTTGTATTATGAACAGATCATGTATTCATATATGTACGGCCCACCGGAATATCAGTTGGTAGCTGTAGTGCTCGACATGCAAATAGACTGTTATGGAGGAGGAGGTAGTGGAGGAGATAGTGGAGGTGTACAAGGCTTAGATCCAGGTCCGGGAGGAAATGGCGGTAGTGGGTACAACTGGTGGCAGTTCGGTACAGGCTGGCCGTGGAATGATCCATATCAATATGGATATTATAATGATCCATGGCAGACTTGGTGGACAACAGCGCAAAACATTGGCAGTGGCGGAGGAGCAGGGTCAGGCAGCAATCAAATAAATGATGAATTTAACCCCTATGCAAGCGATTTTGATCCGGAAGTTGACTGGTGGGATGATCAAAACACGACATATCCTCCGCAGCCATTACCGACCTATAATAATTTCGTAGCAAATTATCCGACGACAAATGGCCATGATATGCCGGCAGGAGATGTTTACCGCTTGGTGGGAGGTATGCCTTTATCTATTTACATGAGTGACAGTATCAAAAACGGAAATGCCTGCGCGTTGCGTGTTTCACGTGCACTCAACTATTCAGGAGTAACGATCCCTAATATCCCCAACAAAACATTCCTTGGATCAGACGGTAAATATTATTTTCTTTCTGCCGCCGCTATCGGTGACTGGATGAATAAAACGTTCGGAACTTCAGGACCGAATGTGATCACAGTTACGAAGGCACAAGGGGGTACGAATGGACAGAATTTTGATAGCTACCTGCAAGGGAATCAGGGAATTTATTCTCTAAGGGCATCGAGCAACAGCAAATTCGGAGCGACTGGTCATGCCACGTACTATAACGGAACGAACTGTCCTATAGACGCCAAAGGTCTGCACACTACAGAATATTACAATGCAGACGGAGGAGTTGAGTATATTAGATTATGGAAATTACCTTAATACTATGGAACAGAAAATAAATCTTCCAGTATTTATGCTTATTTGCGTAATGTTCAGTTCGTGTGCAAGAAAAGAATGGGTTTCAAAACGCGATGCAGAAAATTCAATCCGGATTGCTGCGATGAGTTCATGTATGTATGAAGGATTTGGCGGCACAAAATCAGGGATTAACAATGATGCATCGTTTGCACTTGCGATGGATATGGTACTCGAATCTTATGGACTCGGAAAGCGTGACACCTTAACAGCACTTGCGAAGGAATTCGCGAGAAATATACGGCCACCACAACATGCTGATTATGCACAGGGAAAGCCGATCATTCGTTCATGCCATGAATTCTATCATTCAAAAACGTTGGACTCTTTGATCCGTAGCTGGAGGAAAGAACGATTCCACTATAAGTAAGTAGAACTCATAATTATTACCATTTTTTAAGCCAATTTCCTGCGATTAGCAGGAAATTGGCTTTTTTGTAAGTCAGGCGTATAATGTTCTCAATCGCCGAACTGTTCTTGCTTTCCTGGAGTACGATCGTATTGATAAGCAATTGTGGATCTGGCAAGGATGCACAAAGTCCGCTTAATTGACCCAAATGCCTGGCAGCTTTAACAAGATGCTTAAATATTTCATTGGATTCAACAAAACCCGCCGGGGGTAAATCAGGCAGATCATTATAGGGTAATGTCCTTTCGTATGCCATTGATGGTGAGTTTTTTGGTTATTTCCATCATGTTATTTTAATGATGTTGAGTAACTCAATATGAAATATGCTTCATGTTGAAATTATGTTTATTTTTCAACATAAACACGCGTTGATGATAAACAAATCGACATCAAAGGAAAGTAATGTCGAAAAAATGGTGTTTTTTCATCATTATTCTAAAATTACTGTCTTATCCTCCC
>CAZDHQ010000517.1:0-4067 GCA_964505135.1 uncultured Ferruginibacter sp. | reverse complement strand
CAGTGTATTACTGCTGATGCCACGGTGCTTTATCGCATATTTTTCAAATTCTTTTCCAAAGTCCATTGAGTAAAAATTTAGAGTAACAAATATAGTCGATTATGCTCCCAAATATTATGCAACAAAAAAAAGCGGACAAAAAGTCCTGAAAGTCATGTAGGCTTGAAAAAGATGCTAGCAGAATTCGGTCAAAATTTATCCGGTGATTATATTACTTTTGCTCACTTCAAAAAATTAAACAAACTATGGCGAAAATTAAAGTTGCAAATCCGGTGGTAGAACTGGATGGTGATGAGATGACACGTATCATCTGGAAGTTTATCAAAGACAAACTGATCCTGCCTTACCTGGAACTGGACATTAAATATTACGACCTTGGTGTTGAATACCGTGATCAAACCAATGACCAGGTTACCATTGATTCTGCAAATGCCATTAAACAATATGGAGTGGGCATTAAATGCGCAACTATTACGCCTGATGAAGCAAGGGTAAAAGAGTTCAACCTGAAGCAAATGTGGAAGAGTCCAAATGGCACTATCCGTAATATTTTGGATGGTACTGTTTTCCGTGAGCCAATCGTTATAAAAAATATTCCAAGATTGGTTACCAACTGGAATGCCCCGATTATTGTTGGACGTCATGCTTTCGGTGATCAATACAGGGCAACCGATACCGTTATTAAAGGCAAGGGTAAATTAACCATGACCTTTACCCCTGAAGGCGGTGGTGAACCACAAACTTTTGAAGTATACAACTTTAAAGGTGACGGCGTTGCAATGACCATGTACAATACCGATGAAAGTATTTATGGTTTTGCAAGAAGCTGCTTCAATGTGGCATTGACGAAAAAATGGCCTTTATATCTTTCTACAAAAAATACCATTCTTAAAAAATACGATGGCCGCTTCAAAGATATTTTTGAAGAGGTTTATCAGAACGAATACAAAACACAGTTTGATGCAGCAGGTATTGTGTATGAACACAGGCTGATTGACGACATGGTGGCAAGTGCATTGAAATGGAACGGCAATTTTGTTTGGGCTTGTAAAAACTATGATGGTGATGTGCAGAGCGATACCGTAGCACAAGGTTTTGGTTCATTGGGTTTGATGACTTCTGTATTGGTTACACCTGATGGCAAAACATTGGAAGCAGAAGCTGCTCATGGTACCGTAACACGCCACTACCGTGATCATCAAAAAGGCAAACCTACTTCTACCAATCCTATTGCTTCTATTTTTGCATGGACAAGAGGTTTGGAATTCCGTGGTAAATTAGATGGCAACCAGCAGTTGATTGACTTCTGTCATGCATTGGAAGCGGTTTGTATTGAAACCGTTGAAAGTGGTAAGATGACGAAGGACCTTGCTGTTTGTATCCACGGCAATAAAGTAAATCATGGTGAACATTATTTGTACACTGAAGAATTTTTGGATGCTATTGATGAGAATTTGAAGAAGAAAATGGGGCTGTAAAAAGTTCGAGGTTTGAAGTTCCAAGTTAAATAATAAAAAGTGCGTTGCAGATTGCAACGCACTTTTTGTTTATAGTTGCAAGCCAAGACCTACAGATATATTGGCAATATTAAAGGCTTGCTTTACATTTCCTGTAGATACTGATTGCGAATAAATAGGGATCATTGATCCTGGATATTTTACCTGTGAGATATTAGCATTCACATTTTTAAATGTAAACGCAGGCGTACCTGTGTAACTCAAAGTACCTACAACGCTCAGTTTTCTATTGAGTGCATATTTTACACCAGCACCTAGAGAGTAGGCAAATCCAACAGCAGAAGCACTGCTTTGCGAAATGGCTACCACACTTGTATCATTTGAAGCATTTGCTTTTAAGGAAGGCAGTTTTGCGTATAAAGCTCCTATTGTAAGCCTGCCAAACCCTGTTAGATTTTTATTTGAGCCCAATGGAACTTCACTATACACACCGGCTTGAAGTGTTGATGTTAACCATGACTTACCGTTGAAATTCCAGTTACTATAGCTGGTGCCGCTAGTTGGCTCTGTAATAACTGGCGGCAATGAACTACCAAAGCCACCGGATTGATTACCTATCTTAAGCTGCCCCAGCATGCTTTTCAAATTGATAGGATTCAATTGCCCGGCCAATGAAATGGTAAATCCAATATTCTTTGATGTCATCTTTGTCCAGCCAAAAGAAACATGCTCACCTGCCTTCGCAAATCCTGCGGATTGATTAGATAAATTATTTGCAGCAAAGCCGCCCAACGGCATTGCAAGTCCTGCTGAAAAGCTTAAATAATTTGATTGTATTTCTTGTGAATATGCAGTACAACTAATGCAATAAGCGATAGCAATTAATAAGGGTTTCTTCATGTGGAAAGTTTTAAGAAGTGAAAGGTAGTTTATTTAAATGAAAAGACGCCTCTGCGGAGACGTCTTTCAATTTTCGATACTATATGTTTCTTATCTCAATATCAATATCAGCAATAAAATAGCAATGATAATAGCGCCTACGGAGATATAAACTTTGCTGTTTAGTCCCTCTGCCGTTGCTTTCATTTGTTTCAATTCTTTACGCAGCGCTTTCTTTTCTGAGGCAGTTAAATTGCTTTTGTCCATGTTTTGAATTTCAGCAACTCTTGAAACGATTTTAGCATACACTGCTGCATCTTTATCTTTAGCTGGTGCAGTAACAGCAGGCATTTCTGTTGCAGCATGTGTTATAGAAGGTGCAGTAATACCCATGAACATGGCGATGGTAGCAACCTTAAAATAATTATTGATTTTCATTGTATGAGGTTTGATTATTAAAAATTGATTTATTAATCTGTTAGTGTAAACTTCACCGGTAGTGTGAATCTTGTTTTTACATTACGACCTTTTAATGAGCCGGGTTTCCATACAGGCATCTTGTCAAATACTCTTAGTGCCTCATCTTCCAATCCATACCCCAGGCGTGGGCTTACTACCTGCGGCTTACCCACTTTGCCTGTTTCATCTACCGTAAAACTTAGATTAACTGTTCCTTCCACACCATTATCAGATGCATCTGCAGGGTATTGAATATTTTTTTCGAAGAATTTTGCCAATGCCTGGTTGCCGCCAGGATAGGCTGGATAAACATTGGTATAATACCCTTCCTTATCCACCGCCTCTACATCGCCATTTGATTTTGTATTAGTATTAATTACTACTAAGCCTTTCTTTCCTTTTTTTGCTGGATTAGGTGCGGCAGTAACAGTTGTTGCAGGTGATGCAGTTGCAGCACTGTCTTTTGAAACTTCATTTGGCGTTACTTCTACTTTTGAATTGTCTGCATTGTTATTAGTAGACATTGATAAGCTTGTGTCATTTGCGGTGGTAGTTGCAGGAACAGCGCTTTCATTTGTATTGTCATTATCGGCATAATCGCTGGAATGACAACTTGCAAAAACGGCTAACATAACAGTAAAAAAGAGTACAGATAAAATACGTTTCATAGTTTATAATTAGTTAGGTCAATAAATGTATTAGTCATTATTTCAAAATGTATGCCCCTGCATTTTAATGTGGTTATCGGGTATTTTTACTTCGCTTCGGCAATAAAACACTTGCTAAATGAGGAATAAAATCAACAGAACTGAGTGCTAAAGCATATCATAGTATCTTTGCATCGAAGTTTATAAATATGAGCAAGAAAGGAAAAGTACTGATGGCAATGAGTGGCGGTATTGATAGTACTGTGGCTGCTTTAATGCTGCATCATGAAGGATATGAGGTAGTGGGCATCACTATGAAAACATGGGACTATGCTACCAGTGTGGGAACAACCGGAAAAAAAGAAACCGGCTGCTGCAACCTGGATAGTTTTAATGATGCAAGAATGGCGGCTGTACAGCATGGCTTTCCACATTTCATTTTAGATATCAGAGAAGAGTTTGGTGATTTTGTAATTGAAAACTTTGTAGAAGAATATTTGGCAGGCCGTACGCCCAATCCATGTGTGATGTGCAATACGCATATTAAGTGGAGAGCATTATTAAAAAGAGCAGATGCTCTCGGTTGTGATTTTATTGCAACAGGCCATTACGCACAAATTCACCA
>CAZDHQ010000516.1:277-4075 GCA_964505135.1 uncultured Ferruginibacter sp. | reverse complement strand
AAGTACAGCTATTTCTTCCCTGGCTATTCTCGACCGAAAGTTGTTGTTATATTTAAACTTTACCGCTCCAATCAATGTAATAATTACCCACAATGCATAGCTTACTGGTACTATCAACAAGTTTTTTGCTGTTTCCAAATTGCCGGATGTAACAAATAATATTACAAATATCAGATAGGGTAAAACGAGAAATAATATTACGCCACGATAGGCATGAAATTTCATTTTTGCAAGTGAAAACGAATTATAAACGTAATATGGAAAATAGCAGGGAGTGATGAACCCTGTAGCGTAAGCAATTGATGTTTGCAGAAAATAGGAGCCCGGAAGATTTGTGTCTGGTAGCAGTCCACCAGTTACATTATATAAAATGAGCAGCAGAATAAGGATAATATTGAGAAGGCTGGACTTGTCATCTGGTCTTGCAAGTCTGTGAATAATCAGGTACAGAAGTATTACTGTTTCTATACAGATAAACAGGAAGGTTATCACATGCATTTGTGTACCGGGCAAAAGCATATCCTTTTTCTTTAAGTCAGTTTTTCATACAATACAGCGTATATCCAAAATCCAGCTCCCGGTATATTTTAAATCCATGTTTTTCATACCAGGGAATGTTTTTAAGTGTGGATGTTTCCAGGCAAACTGTTCTTTTTTTGTTTCGGCCTTCCTGAATCACTTCTGTTAATAACCTGCTTCCAACGCCTTTACCCTGTTCCGATGGATGAACACCTATAAACCATAAATAATACAAAGCTTCTTCAGGATGTATTTTGCCAATGGCAGCTTCCCGTTTCATCGCCTTTTTTACATTAGCAATACCTATTGCAGCAAATACCAGTTTTATATTAAGTAATACAGATTTTAAAGTGGTCTTCTTTTTATCCGGCATTACAACAAGGGCACAGCCCTTTTTATCTTCAGAAATAAAAACATCGCCAAACAGGCTGCAAATGTCAAACGAATACTCCATCAGCTTCTTGATACGTTGTTCCCGTCTTGCATCCTGCTTTATCGCATAATTGACGCTTTTGTTATCAAGAAATGACCGGGTTAAAATATCAACTATATTTTCTTTTTCAGCTATACTTGCTCTTTGCATACTCTGATATGACTTTTACAAGTATATGATAAACAATTTTTATACCGTTTAAGTAATTGCCAGCTTTTTATGAGGGATTGTTCCTGAAATCCATCAGTTTATTAAACAAAATTAGCTGAGTACCATATTGGCATGATGCCTTATATCAGATTAACTGGCAGATTTCTGTATTCCTATTTACAGATTTAAGTGTAAATACGTAGTAGATTTTATATAGAGTATGGTTTGGAATCGTTATGTAATGGATGGTAGACAACAAGAAGCAGGAAGTATTCATCAAATTTGCACTCAGTTATATTCCGGCATGATATATATCCTTTAACAAATGACCTAAACAAGTAAAGCGCTGGACTCGAATGAATATATAAGTCTAAAATTGTGATGGTCCTGACTAGTTTACCTCCGCTCAAGCCAACACAAGGGAAAGAAAATTTCTCCACCGCACATTGACACATTTCTCTTTGCCGGCAAACGCCGACCCATCACAGAACTAAAAGAGCTAAGTTTTCAGCGCAGCATGAAAATAGTGGATATTTATGTCCACTATTAAAAACAAATGTTTATCTTTGCTCCGTTAAAAAAGTGAAAAATGTTTTCAAAAGCTTGTGAATATGGTATTAGGGCATCAATTTTCATTGCAGAACAATCGCAACTGGACAGGAAGGTGAGTTTAAAGGAAGTCGCAAAGGCAATTGAATCGCCAACGGCTTATACTTCAAAGATACTCCAGCAACTTTCACGAAACAACATTATTAACTCCGACAAAGGCCCCACTGGTGGTTTTTCAATGGATAAGCAAGAGCTGGATAAAGTAAAACTGAGCACCATAGTATTCGCTATTGATGGTGACGATATTTATAATGGGTGCGGCCTGGGTTTAAAGAAATGCAATGAAAAGATGCCGTGTCCCGTGCACAATCAGTTTAAATTAATTAGAGACGAACTTAAAATGATGTTGGAAACAACGAGTGTAAAATCTTTAGCCATAGATTACGAGAAGGGGTTAACCTTTTTAAAAAGGTAAAAAAATTTGAAACAATAGTGGATAATATTATCCAATATAAATAGAGATGGAAACAAAGAACATATTTAGCGAGTCTGGAATTATCATTACAATAATTCTTATACTAATTCCTGTAATTGTTGCCTCAATTATCGTCATAATTAAAGCTTATGCGGTATTAAATAATTACCTCAAGAAAAAGGAACTGCAAAAATTCAATGAGTATTTAAAAGCATTAAGTCCTGAAGAAGTAGAGAAACTGGAACAAAGAAAAAAAGAACTTGAGTTTGCGCTTTCTAACAATGAATTGACGGGAGAAACTACTCCGGCTGATAAAAAGGGCCTTATAAATAATATTAGCGAAGTTGAGGCACTTCGTTTTATAGAGCAAAAGAAAAAAGGGCAACCACGACCCTACATCGAACCGAAATTAACCAAACTTATTTTATGGTATTTAGGATGTGCTACTTTTTGGTTGTTATTTGGAACTACAGTTGGAGAATATCTCGGAATAAAATTCGTAGCGCCTGATGTTGACCATTATAGTTGGTTAAGCTTTGGAAGACTTAGGCCTGTGCATACCAATGCTGTTTTTTGGGGCTGGGCTTCGTTAGCAATGATGGGCTTGGCGTACTACGTCATTCCAAGAGTTAGCAACGTTCCCATTGCAAGTATTAAAACAGGTTATCGTTCGCTGGTACTTATTAATGCTTCTGTGATTTTGGGAAGTTTATTTTTAATGGTAGGTATAAACAATGGCGGAGGCGAATACAGAGAATATATCTGGCCTGTAATGGCATTATTTGGTATAGGCATCATCATTTCATTGCAGAATTTTTTCAAAACCATAGCTAAAAGAACTACCAGGGAAATTTATGTTTCAAACTGGTACATTATTTCTGCAATGATGTTTTTGTTGGTTATTGCAGTTATTGCTTATTGGCCAAGTTGGCAAAATGGCTTGGGAGAAACTATTATTCAAGGATATTATATGCACCAAGGTGTGGGAATGTGGTTTATGCTTTTCAACCTTGGTTTGATGTATTATTTTTTACCTCAACAACTGAATAAACCTATCTACTCCTACAGCTTAGGTATATTAGCATTTTGGGCTCAAATCCTTTTCTATACTTTAATAGGAACACATCACTTTATTTTTAGTGCTATTCCCTGGTGGTTACAAACGGTTGCTATTGTAGGCAGTGCAGGAATGATAATACCTGTTATTGCAGGTACAACAAACTTTCTAATGACATTTAAAGGTTCATGGAATAAACTTTCGGGTAGTTATACACTTCCATTCTACTTAATTGGCATCATCTTTTATTTTACAGGGTCTTTACAAGGAACAGCAGAAGCTTTCCGTTTCACAAATTTGGTTTGGCACTTTACTGATTTTACAGTAGCTCATTCGCATTTAACAATGTATGGTATAATCTGTTTTATGCTCTGGGGTTTTATTTATACAGTTGTGCCAAGGCTTACGGGAAAGGAGCCTCCACAAATTACGGTGGGTGCACATTTTTGGCTGGCATTGATTGGTTTACTATTCTATACTTTCCCGTTAATGTATGGTTCTACGCTAAGAGGTTTAATGTGGATGGAAGGCACAAAGTCTTTTATTGAAAGCATTGAAATGATGGCTCCTTACTGGCTATGGCGTGCCATTGGCGGCTCGTTAATGTGGCTTTCA
>CAZDHQ010000516.1:0-267 GCA_964505135.1 uncultured Ferruginibacter sp. | reverse complement strand
TATAACTTTTATATAATGGTAAGGAAGAAAGAAGAAATTGAAATTCCAAAATCACCAATAGATATTCTGAAGGCTAAACAAGAATTGGATAAACAAACCATTACAAATTAATAACAACAGAAATGGAATTTTTCGATAATCATAAAAAATTATTTAGAGCATCATTAGGTTTATTTGTTGGGCTCACTATTATTGTAGCTATTTTGCCAGCAATTAACAATCAGAAAAATAATGCTCCGTTACCAAATCATGAACCATTAAGCAAAG
>CAZDHQ010000515.1:0-4085 GCA_964505135.1 uncultured Ferruginibacter sp. | reverse complement strand
TTGAGTGCACTGAGTGCCAGCGTGGCTGCAGTGCCTTTAATAAAACGGCGGCGGTTGAGTTCGTATAAATTCATGCAAGCAATTTTTGAAATCAATAGTAAGAACAGGTTGTATCAATATTCGTGCAGGATGAAGTTAACAACAAAAAATAAAAACGCATCGTCAATGACGAAACTCTTTTAAGTAGGTTCATTGGAGATGTATAAAAAACAAAAGACCAGCTTAGGCAGGTCTTTTGTTTATCTATTTGATAGTTTACTGGAATCGAATTACTGTTCTGTGTAATGAAAAGACAAACCTCCGTCTACATAATAAGTACTTCCCGTTACATACTTTGCTTCATCACTGGCTAAAAATGCGATTACGTTGGCCACATCTTCCGGTTCACCAAGGCGATGCAATGATATATTGTTTTGCAGTGGCCCCAATAATTCTGGTTTGCTCAGCAGGTTTGCATTGATGGGTGTTCTAATAGCACCAGGTGCCACATTATTGATGCGGATATTTAGTGGTGCCAATTCAACCGCAAGATTGCGCATTACCATTTGCATGGCGCCCTTGCTTGCACAGTAGGACGCAAAGTTGGGGAACGGAAGTTCTTCATGCACGCTGCTGTTGTTTACAATTACACCGGGACGATTGTTTTCTTTTAAATATTGCACAAATGCCTGTGTTAAAAAGAACATGCCTTTCAGGTTCACATTCATTACAATATCATATTGCTGCTCTGTTACTTCCCAGAAGGGTGCTCTTATCTCCACGCCAGCATTGTTTACCAATATATCCAATTGGCCAAAGGCATCAATACTTTGCTTTGCCAGTTCCTGCACATTGGCTACCTGGCTTATATCGGCCTGTATAAATTTTGCCTGTGCGCCAGTGGCAGCAAGCTGGCTCATTGTTTCTTTTACATCGTCATCATCATGCAAATCATTTACAATAACAGTTGCGCCTTCCTGTGCAAACTTAACGGCAATGGCACGGCCAATACCACGGCCACTACCGGTAACGAGTACTGTTTTTCCTGAAAATTTACTCATCTTGTTGTTGTTTTGAAAAATAATAGATTGTATGGTTGGTTAATGTAGCATGTATTATTGATCATTGAGGAACATACACTGCATAGCCACGTGGTGCTGACCAAAAAGTGGCATTGCCATAGCCGTCTGTATATTTTGTTTCCGGCTCACTGCTGTCATGTCCGTTCCATGCAGCAGGTTTAAAACCAGTACTGGCCCATTGTGTATTGACAGTTCGTCCATTCCAGCGGCCGCTGTTGTTCAGCACTACTATTAAACCTTTTTGATTTATATTACCACTGCGTTGCATGATATACAAATCATCATCACAATATAAAACAGCAGTATCACCGGCTGCATTTTGCTCATGTACATTTACCAATGCTTCTATCCCATTTGCTGAGCTCTGCATTGCCAGGCCAAGGTTGAAATAATCCTGCCAAAAAACACAGGGGTAACCTTCATGGGTAAGTATATAAGCATAGGCAAGAAGCTTGTCATTGATAACCGGATCGGTGCGGCTGATATCATGATTCTCTACAAAAGTTACTGCTTCCTTCGCCAAACCATCCGTAACCAGGGTGCCTTTTTCCAGCAGCGTTTTCATGCTGAAGCCATATTGATCACACCAGTTTTTTAATCTTCCTCTTAATGGAAAATCAAATGCACAAACAGGGTTGTCGGTGAAAGAATTGGTTTGCCTAAGCCATTCACTGATGTATATATCATCATCCCAATATTCTCCTACACCAAAGGGTGAAAAATTGGGTTGGCTATTTTTGTTGTATAATCTTTCGAGCAAAGCAGTAACGATCCAGGTACCATATCCTTTTACAAAATCATAACGCAGCCCATCAAAACCGATATCCTCTATCAGCCATCTTACATACTCCATTAATTCGGTATACACATAAGGATTACGATGGCAGAGGTCGGGCATGCCTTCATACATATGATCATCCATTCTTTCAAACTCAGACGGGTGATAGCATTCCCAGTTTCGGTTAAACTTGTTGCTGCCGGGTGTATATTTTGTCCAGCGTTTTTTGCCGTCAATTGGATTGATCTCTTCTGCATCGGCGCCATTGGTATGATTGAGTACAAGATCTGCATACACCTGCATCTTATATTGATGTGCCTGCTGCAGCAATGCTTCCAGCTCTGCACGGCTGCCAAACCATGTTTTCACAGATCCCTTTTGATCAATTTCTCCCAGGTCATAGTAATCATAAGGATCATAGCCCATACTCATGCCGCCCATGTTGGCAGCCTTGCTGGCAGGCGGTAACCACAATGCTGTGAAACCAGCATCGGCCAATATTTTTATTTTTTCTTTTACTGTATTCCACCAGTTGAATTCAGCATTTTCACGCCTGGGGCAATCCCAGTAAAAGCATTGCATTATTGCACCCATACATGTTGTTTAATTGTATGTAAGGTAAGCGTTGTATAAAGATAAAACCTAAACAATGCGTTGCAGTAGAAGCTTATGACTACAACGCATTGTTAACAATACTGCTTAATAAGCGCTGGCCATAAGCAGATTTCTATGACTAAATGCCTTCACTTGCTTTAAGTAAACTGCTTTTGACATAATATTGTAACTCACATTGTCAATATGAAAAAGAAACTAATAACAACCAGCCCATTCAGGATGGGTACTTACCTCCTTTCATCAATGCTCCTGTTTGCAGCATGTAATCAAAAAAATGAACAACAAAAAGAGGATGCTGCGCCTGAGTTAAAGACCATCAGTATGGATCCTGCAAAAACAAAATCATTTGCAGATTCCATTCAGTCGTTGATCAAACCACAGCTGGCTGATAGCCTCACACTAAGTTTATGGGGAATCGATTCACTGGTGGTTTCTCCCATCGCTATTGATATAGATGATTCCGGAAGAATTTATTACACCACTACCGACAGGCAAAAAAATTCTGAGTTTGATATCCGTGGTCACCAGGATTGGGAGATTGAATCCATTGCTTTACAAAGCATAGAAGACAAGCGTAATTTTTTACACAAGACTTTGTCTCCTGAAAACAGCAAGAAAAATGAATGGCTGAAAGATGTGAACAAAGATGGCTCACATGACTGGAAAGACATGACTATACAAACAGAGCACGTGTACAGGGTGGAAGATCTGAACGGTGATGGAGTAGCAGATAAAACACAAATGATCGTAAATGATTTTCATGATGAGGTTACAGACGTGGCCGGTGGATTATTGGCAGATGGAAAGGATTTATACTATGCCGTGGGTCCTGATATGTGGAGACTGATGGATAAAAACGGTGATGGTATACCGGATGAAAAAGTATCGATGTCTCATGGATATGGTATTCACATTGGTTTTAGCGGCCACGGTATGTCTGGCGTGGAAATGGGCCCTGATGGAAGAATTTACTGGCAGATTGGTGATATCGGTTTCAGTGGAAAAGATAAAGACGGTAAAGAATGGAAACATCCAAACAGTGGTGTGATAGCAAGATCAAATCCTGATGGAAGTGATTTTGAAATTTTTGCTTACGGCAACCGTAATACACATGAATTTACTTTTGATGAATACGGCAACCTCATCAGTGAAGACAATGATGGTGATCATCCACAGGAAAGAGAAAGATTGGTATATGTGGTAAACGGTGCTGATATTGGCTGGAGAAGCAACTGGCAATATGGTAAATACAACGATCCCAATAACAATACTTATAAAGTGTGGATGGATGAACAACTGTGGAAGCCAAGATTTGAAGGGCAGGCTGCCTACATCACACCATGTATAGAAAATTTTGTAAATGGACCAACAGGTTTTCTTTACAACCCGGGTACTGCATTAAGTCCTAAATACAAGAACACTTTTTTTGTTGCTGAGTTTGTGGGAAATCCTGCTGGATCAGGTATTCATAGTTTTAAATTAAATCCAAACGGCGCAGGTTTTTCATTGGGCGATCATAAAAAGATAGTGGGTAATATATTGGCAACGGGAATGGATTTTGGCCCTGATGGTGCCATGTACATAGCTGACTGGATTGATGGATGGGGTACACATGATTATGGCCGTATCTG
>CAZDHQ010000514.1:0-4086 GCA_964505135.1 uncultured Ferruginibacter sp. | reverse complement strand
TACTTCATAATCGGTGCGGTGATCTTTGATCATTTTATATGGATGAAAAACATAACTGCGGATCTGGCTGCCCCACTCTATCTTTTTCTTCTTGCTATTGTTGGCGTCTCTCAGTTCATTGCGCTTTTGCAGTTCAATTTCATACAGGCGGCTTTTCAGCATTTGCATAGCCAGTTCCCGGTTGCCAAGCTGGCTCCTGTCTTGCTGGCACACCACCACTATGCCCGTAGGAATATGCGTTAACTGCACTTTTGTTTCCACCTTGTTTACGTTCTGTCCACCAGCACCACCACTTCGGCTCGTTTCCATTTTCACATCCGCCGGGTTGATCTCGATGGTAATTGTATCATCCACCAATGGATACACGTTCACACTGGCAAAGGAAGTATGCCTCCTGGCATTGCTGTCAAAAGGCGAAATACGTACCAACCGGTGCACACCTGTTTCGGCTTTCATAAAGCCATACGCAAACGGACCTTCAAATTGAAACGTACAGGTTTTAATACCTGCACCGTCGCCTTCCTGCCAGTCCAGTTCGGTTACTTTCCAGCCCTGCTTTTCGCCGTACATGCGGTACATACGGGCCAGCATCTGTGCCCAGTCCTGGCTTTCTGTACCACCGGCGCCACTGTTGATTTGCAGCACTGCAGGCAGTTCATCTTCCGGCTGGTTCAGGGTGCTTTTAAACTCCCCGTCTTCCACCAGTTGAAGGGCTTTGTTGTAGGCCTCCCGGGTTTCCTCTTCGGTAGCATCACCGGCTTTCCAAAACTCAAACAACACGGCAAAATCCTCCACCGCCGTATTGGTCTCTTCAAAAAGGTTCACCCAATACTCGTTGTTTTTAATTTCTTTTAAAATGGAAGTAGCCCTTGCATTATCGTCCCAAAAACCGGGGCTTAGTGAAAGCTGTTTATCGTTCGCTATTTTTTCATTCCTGTTAGCGACGTCAAAGAAACCTCCTCAAGACAAGGACACGGTCTCTTATATCTTTTAATTGTTCAATAGTCATAGGGCGCAAAAGTAAGAAAACGGCGGGAATTAAGATTGAAAGTGGAAATCAAAGTCAAAAATCAAAAGTCAAAACTGTACACCTATTTAAGAACAGTCTTTTTATTTTTTATTTTCTATTTTTTACTTTTCCGTCGGGGCTTTGGGCGGAGGCGCTTTTTTGGACATTGGATGCGGCTTTCGTTGCAAGTCCGGCACAGGGCTTTGCGGCATGGCTTCACCGGGCTTTCCACTCTATCCGCCAGGCCGTAAGCAATAAGCCATTGTTCATCAAAAGCAAATTACGATAGTGTTTTTTTCTTGTTCTTATTTCTTAAACGAGTTTTCGTGGTTGGTTTTTGCAATGGCATTTTCTTACCCGTTGCTTTATAATACGCAATTATCTCACTAATTTTTTTTCTGTCCACTGCTGTTAGAGGAGTTGGATCAACTATAAAATCTACACCTGCTGGCTCTTTTATGTATCCCATAAATTTATTTAAGTTGTAAAATATTTTTTAATTAGTCTAAGCGCTTCCTGCGGAAAAATTATCATCTTATGACCACCCACGTGCGTAGCGCCTAAAGTGTTTTCATAATGTTCAATCAATTTGGTCTTTGAAGTAAAAGAAACAAAACCCTGATAACCCTTGTCCCATGAACATTTGCAAGTGAAAGCAAATAAGTTACCAGGAACTCCTTCATAAAGTTTATTCTTACCAAGATTAAATGGTGCACTCTCAATAAGATGTAAATAATAATGATCGTTGTAATCGCTGATACTCACCAGGCCTTGAACAATATTAGGATTATTGCTGATTGTAAGTTTAAATACTTGCCTATCTTTTAGCTTCAACTCACTTGCCCAATTGAAAAACCATCTATTTTTCCTATTCACATTTTTTAAGTCTGCATTAGTTACAGGATGAACATCGGTTGGAAAACTATCACCTGAAATAGTATTGACTATACTGTTTGTAAGCTTGTCAATTTCAATTCCAATATGATATTTGGCTTTTTTCACCATTCTCCAAATATACAAAAACAGAGGCGCTTTGTTGATGAAATTGAACACTAATACGTCATCTTGTACGTCATCGTTAGGTTTACCTTTTGCACATCATTTGAAATGACCACTGGAGTTAGCCCATCGGCAGTATCCCTTGTATTGGCATATAGTTTTCCATCTTCCACTATCGCAAGTGAATAATGACCATCAGGAACATTCACCTGGTAAAATCCATTTTCATCTGACTCGGTTTCAGCAACCAGTGTTGAATTAAAGTCAGTATAAAAATCACCCAGGTAATGTGTGGCGTTGGTGGCTAACGTGTAAGCATACACTTTTATAGTGCGCTTTACAGGGCAGGTATAACCGCAGGTATTTAGTACCGGCGGCCCGGGAGATACTGAAGGCATACAATCACCCTCTGAAGATGCTACGGTTCCCCAAACGCCTTTTGCTAGGGTTAATTTCTTTTCATTGTCTGTATATATTTTTTGCAAGTCACATCCTAAGGGCTGCTGGTTCTTTTCTTTTTTGCAACCAGCGATAATAGCTGCCAATAAAACAAATGCAACAATTCTGTCCATAAAATGACTTTTGAATATTGACAGCGTGACTGCATGAATAGGTTGCATGGCATCTTTAATTTTAATCATTACTCCCCCGCCCTCAATTCCGCTATCATCCCTTTAGTAAATTTCTTGATCTCTTTTCCATCAACTAAATAAAATATAAAAAGATCGAATGCCGGCAAACCACTACTATCTTTTGCGCTTGGGCTTGTTAGCACAGGCTTTAACTTAACGCCATTTAGAAAAGGCATTTCAAGTAAAGAAAAGTATTGCCCCGGTACAAGTTGACGGGCAATTAAATAATAAGGATGTTGCTTTTTATTTATCCAAACTATTTCAAATTGTAAAGACATTTATTGAGTTTACTTACTGGTGTTGAAAATATTTATCTATTTCATTTTTGCAAGCCTGTAAAGCATTTCTTCTCTAATACCCCGATTTGATGAATGGCTAAATTCCTTCATCAAATTGATCGCTTCAGGTGTACCGATTGAATAAAGCAACCAACTAAACCATTTGGTTATAGCACCTGAATCTGAACAAGTGTATTTCAAAAAATCAAAATTGCTCTCTAATACCCTACGCACAAAGGGGATGGTGGAAACATTTGGATAATCCTGCAAGGTTCTTGCAATTTCCTGGTGCTTTCTGTGATGTGGATTTACAAGCAACTCATTCAAGATATCAACATAAACAGGAACATTATTAGAAAGCCAAACCAGTTGTAGTGCTATTTCAATTTCTTTTTCATCATTAGACTGAATGGCTTTATTTATCTCTTTTCTTACAAATCCCGAATCATTTCTTATGTCCACCGAAAAATTGTTCAAAACTTCAGCATAAGTAAGTTTTGCTGTTAAAAGATCTTTTATCAATTGCCTATCTATTTCCTGCATAATTAAAGCATTAATAATTGTTATCTCCATAAGCTGAATCATCAAAATCCCGCCATTCAACTTTTTCAGATAGCACCCTTAATGTACAGTAATGGTCAGCCTTGTCAACAAATAAAAATGTTTCCAGGTAGTCTTCAACCTCTGGCCGTTTAGTTTGCATTGCCATATCAAGTCCATATGAACCTCCACCTTCTCTTACCTGTAAAATATATGTTTCTACTTGCTCATGTGGAGTATCTATAAACGCTGCAACGTTTGTAAACTTCAGCACTTTCTTGTTCCTGCCCTTTTCATCTGTAAAGAACACTTTTAAAGCTTGACCGATTAAACTCTTCATTGATATTTTTAGTGAGATTGTTTCTTCCATAATTATAAATAGTTAATTAATCACCATAACTTTTTTTCCATCCATATTTCTTCTCTCTCAAATTATCAATAGGCCTTCTCGTTTTCCAATTTGATGGAATTTTTTTGTCATCAAGATAACCTTCCACATCATCTAAATAATTAGTAATGATGGAGTCATTAAATACCTGTCTGAAACTAGTAATGGCAGACTCAGTCAATAAATATTCGAATATTTCATCTGAGTTGATTTGTGGACCACTAAAAGTCATTACAGATG
>CAZDHQ010000513.1:0-4097 GCA_964505135.1 uncultured Ferruginibacter sp. | reverse complement strand
AGCGGGGTCAAGCCCTGAAGGAAGTGCATCTATCGCTTATCCTGTTTTTACATTGCTACTAAAAATTCCACCGCCGGAAGCAAGGAATTTTGCATTTGCAATTCAAAGCATTGGTATGACCTGCGCTTCTTTATTGATCTTGAATTTAAGAATTAAAGTTGAATGGAACTATATTAAATACGTTACGCTTGCCGGGTTTGTCGGCCTCATCTTTGGCACCTACTTTATTGTTCCGCTCATATCACCACCATTGGCTAAACTATTCTTTGTTTCATTATGGTTAGCCTTTGGTCTTGTACTTTGGTATAGTAACCGTAAACCAAAAAGAGATGTGTATGATTCCATTCAATCATTCGGCAAATCAGATATCAGAACACTTTTGCTGCTTGGCCTTGTTGGCGGGATGATTTCCTCCATCTTTGGCACCGGTATCAACATTTTTTCTTTTTGCTTTATGACGATTTATTACCGCATCAATGAAAAAGTAGCTGTTCCATCATCTGTAATTATCATGACGCTGGAAACCATCCTTGGTTTTTTTATTCATGCTGCTATAATACATGATTTCAAACAGCTGTCTTTCGAGATGTGGCTGGTTTGTGTTCCCTTTGTTGCCATTTTTGCACCGCTGGGTGCTTTTGTAGTAAGCAAAGTGCCACGTAAATTGGTCGCCAATTTTCTTACCTGTATACTCATCATCCAATTTGTGGGCGCCATCTGGGTTATCAAACCAAACCTTGTACAAGCTATCATGTCTTTTGCTGTACTGGTGATTGGCTTAAGCAGTTTTATTTACCTGGCTTCCATGAAACGAAAGATTACAGCAGGCTCCTCCACCTAGCACTACTTTAATATGCCGGGATTAAATGTTCGCCAGCTATGCCAAAACTCCTGGTAAGCCGGCAATGGTTTTAATGAAGCAGTGCTGTTAAATGATTTACCGTTCATTGCATAGCGTTGTTCATTTTGAATAAGCGTATCATTGTTGATAGTGAAATGCCCACCGGGATTTTCAAATGCAAAAAAGCTTTGATCATCTTTTGCCAAGACAACCAATACATTTTTATTTCCAACAGCATCTTCAATAATTCTTTTAGCCTTTAACTCATTCCAGTCAAAAGCTTTGGATTGATTACCCACTTTTACACCCACCACCCATGACTTGTCTTTCCAGCTTAGGCTATCGGTTCCCGTTAGTTCTTTACGGCTTTTGCCGCTTTCATAATTCAACGAGGTGTCGTAGCTGGTTTTATAAGCAGGGTCTTCCTGCATAATGAGAGTTTGTGGATTTAATTCAAGCCACTTGGTCAATGATGTTTGAGTACTGAAAAATTCAGGCAGGTGCTGGCCTTTTAATTTTCCGGCTATGGCTTCACCGCTTACCTGGCGCCACCAGCTTTTAGTTGTTGCATCTTCCAGCATGGCGTTAAAATGATCCATTCCCACCAACCTGAATGTTTCCTGTTTGCCATTTACAACCGGTTCATAAACACGACCGGTTCTGCAAACGGTGCAATAAGTAACCAGCAATGGCTTACCACCAACCGTGTCTATCAACTGGTGATGATAACCCAGAAATCTTATTGGATAAGCTTTTGCCTGGCCATTGTTTACCACGCCAATTACCAACCTGCTGCTGTCTACTTTATTGGCAGCAGCATTAGTCATTATTACAGCGTTAGGTTTATAAAACATGTGATCAGCAGCCATGTTGAAATTGGCCATGTAAATAACTACTGCAAGAATCAGCAAGGGTACTGCAACCTTCCACTTTTTATTCCAGTTTGTTTTGAACAACCCAATTACTAACGCCAAGGCAAACACGATTCTGAAAACCCATCTCCATTGATAGAGAAAGTAGGCGGCATCAATGCTGTTCATGCGCTGGCTGCCAGGCATGGGCATAATGAGGTAGACATTCATTATTTCAAACAACAGCAAACCGATCAAGCCGAAGTAGAAGAGTTTCTTCATCTGTTTTAATTATTAATCTTTTAGTGAACCGCCGCCAGGGTTTTCAACCGCTGGCGGGGTTGCGGTTAAATTAAATAAATTTATTTTCTTGCATCATAGCCAGCATACCCTTCTCTTGCTCTTTGCTCCGCTCTTGTAATATAATAAGTATTGTCTTCCGGCGCCCATGTGGCTAATCCATCCACATAGCGATTGAACATACAAAAGGCTGCAGCAATTAATACGGTATCATGAATCTCCTTATCTGTTGCACCATGTGCCTTTGCAGCATCTATTTGCCCTGATGTAACATGCTTGCCTCCTTTTTGTACGCTTGCTGCAATGGAAAGTAAGGATTTCATTTTATCAGAAAGCCCTGATGCGTTCATATCTTTCTTGATTGATTCTATAAAACTGGTATCGCACTGGAAATAATATTGCGCCAGAGCACCATGCACATTCTGACAAAAATGGCAATCATTAAGATAAGATACATAAGCGCCGATCAATTCTCTTTCACCACGGCTTAAAGTATTGTTATCATCTCTCAATAAAAGCTCTGCCAGTTCATTGAGCGGCTTTGCAGTTTGTGGACTAAAGGCCATCGGTCCACGGATACCGGGAAAATCATTTTGTAAATCGATGTGTGCCATTATTAGAAGTTTATTGATGAATAAAATTTATTAGTACAAGTGTGCGACCCGCCAACAAGTTGGGGGCAAGCTGCCACAAATGATGATAAAGATGTAATGCCGGTTACAAAATAAAAAAAGCTAACCTGCCGAAGCAGGTTAGCAATAAAATTTTATTCTGTACTCGGTATAGGGAATGAACTCCACACATCATCTTTATCACGGTCAATTGGCAATGTGCTTAACTTATCGTACCTCCTTACATCCAACCAGCGGTGGCCTTCAAAGTACAATGAGTAACGGCGCTGCTTCAGCATTTCATCAATTAACGCATCTTTTGTTTCTGCACCACTGTAGGCAGGCAGGTTATGGCCCACTCTTATTTTATTGATGGCTGCTATTGCTTCTGTAAAATGATTGGTTTGAATGTTAGCTTCCGCATTGATCAAAATCAATTCTTCATTCCTGATGATGGGAATAGGCGCTGTGCTGCTGGTATACACCCATACATCCCTATCGCTGCTCATACCGTTGGCTGATGCAGGCGCATTACGTAACGTTGCTTTTGCTATACGGTCATCATTGGCTTCGATATCCTCCGCATATTTAGGATGTGCCAGCCGAACTTCACCAGCACTGTTTTTGGGAAAGAATGCAGGATTCAATTGGTCGCCTGAACCGGTTGAAAAAACATTGTACACACCAGTAGTAAAGCTTCCATTCAAGTTATAAAAAGAGCTATTCAATGCCGTTAGTGCATCATTCCATTGTTTACGATACACGGCGACTCTTGCTGCCAATGCCCTGTTTACTTTTATTAAACCTGCAGCATCGTTCAACCCTGCAAAGCCGGATGACAAAGGAAATGAAACCTGTGCACCACTTAAATCTGTTTTACCATCTTCAAGTAAAGCGTTGATGGCAGTAAGGCCATCATCATAACCCACGATTGGGCCAAGCTGGTCAGGGTTAGCAACATCCACCCTGATGCCGTTTGCGTTGGTAAGGTTCAATACCAATAAAAGTTGATAGGCCTTGATGGTTTTTGCAAAACCGGTATAACCTTTCTTCTGTTCGGCTGATATGGTGGTAGATGCGTTGGCCGCATCAATGAGCAGGTTGCAATTCTTTACCACACGGTAACGGCTGGCCCATACATTTACAATATAGAATCCAGTGTTCTGTAATGTTGCATCATTACCGCCAAGCAAGTCTGTATAATACCTTGGATCTGATATTGACAAACGGAAAATTTCTCTCCCAACAATACCAATATCATCTAAATAAAAGCCCAAACTGTTACGCATGGCTGATTCTGTTCCACTTACCAAATTGTTTAATTGGCTTGCAGTGGGATTCTTAAGAAAATCATCCGCTGTCGGACTGTTGAGATTACCATAATCTTTTTTACAGGATGTGATTAAACAACCCAGTAAAAGAATAAAGACACTATAACGAAAATATTTTTGCATGATTTGATTTTTAGAAGTTAACAGTCAAGTGTAAGGCTGC
>CAZDHQ010000512.1:0-4098 GCA_964505135.1 uncultured Ferruginibacter sp. | reverse complement strand
GACCAGGAAACACTGCAATTACAAAAGGAATTCTCCCAAACCCTCCTCCAATCCCAACTCGAAATCCAGGAACAAACCCTACAGCAAATCTCCCGTGAACTCCACGATAACTTTGGCCACATTGCCTCACTCATCAAAATTAATCTCAACACCCTCAAATTAGACAACCCAGAAAAAGCCGCTGCAAAAATTGAAGACACCAAAGAACTCACCCGCCAACTCATCACCGATATCAAATCACTTTCCCTCAGTTTAAACGGTGACCGCATTGCCAAGACCGGCCTGGTGGCAGCTTTGCAAACAGAAGTGGAGCGGCTGGATAAAACAGGTTTGTTTACTGCCAGCTTCGTACATACTGGTAGTATGCCAGCCATTGAAAATGACAAAGCCACCATCATCTTTCGTATGGCGCAGGAAGTGCTGAATAATATGGCGAAATACAGTGAAGCAAATAATATTACCGTTGGCCTGAATATCCATGATAATTTATTTATTTTAGCATTCAATGATGATGGCAAAGGCTTTAATGTAGCTGAACAACTAGAGAACGGTGGTTCGGGCTTAACTAACCTGCAGAAAAGAGCGGCTCTTATTAATGCAAACTTAACCATCCAAAGCGCACCCGGTGAAGGCACCAATATAACCATTGAAATGGCTGTATAAATTAACCCCTTTATGCCAGGTACAACTACTCCCATCCGCTTAGCGCTGGTAGATGATCATATACTTTTCAGGAAAGGACTGATTAGTTTAATTGAAATGGTGTGTGATCATTGTGACATTTTGTTTGAGGCCGATCATGGCATTGACATGCAGCGCAAGATCAGCAAAGACAAACAGCCAGATATCATTTTGATGGACGTGAACATGCCCGGCATGGATGGTTTTGCTGCTGTGGAGTGGCTGAATGAAAACTACCCATTGGTGAAAATTTTGGTGGTGAGCATGATTGAAAAGGAAGAGAGCATTGTAAAAATGCTTACGCTGGGGGTAAAGGGGTATCTTACCAAAGATGTGGAACCAGCGGTGTTAGCAGAAGCATTGGACGCAGTGATGAACAAGGGTTTTTATTACACGGACTTTATCACCGGCAAGCTGGTGCATTCGCTTCGGATCAACAAAGAGAATAATGGCCATGATCCATCGGGTGGATTGATAAAGTCCATCAATGAAAGAGAGATGGAATTTTTAAAACTGGCCTGCAGTGAACTCACCTACAATGAAATTGCCGCCAAAATGTTTTTGAGCCCGAAGACCATTGACGGTTACAGAAATTCATTGTTTGAAAAACTAAATGTGAAAAGCCGTGTGGGCTTGGCTTTGTTTGCAGTGAAACATGGAATTGTGGAGTTGTGATGTACAACAGGGTGATTACACCAAAATAAAACCGTGTAAAAACGGTGCCCTATAATACAATTCATTTCTAAATTAGACGTTCGATTTCCGATAAACCATTTTCTAAAAAACACATTAAAAACTTTATGGAAAACAAACTGAAACCAACCTGGAAGACAGAAGGCAAGGAATTGCCGGCTGACTACAAACCAGGGAGCTTTCTTCCGCAGGATGCAATAGACATTACTGTGATGGAAACGCCGCTTAGCTTTAACATCGATCCTGATGATCCAGATCCCAAACCGGCTGGTATTCCTGTAAGTGCCAAATTAGCGATTGCGCTGATTGCAGACTTCCAGCACCAGCTTGAATCAAAGGAAACAGGTGAACTGGTGGAAATGCTGAAACGTTCATCTGCGATCACTATTGATAAAAATACTTTATTGAAAACAATTGCTCAGCCAGGATGTGAGGGGATTAGATTTTATCCGTGCAAGAAAATAGTAGAACTTGCAGACGGAACAAAACAATCATTTATATCTTTAGCTACTGTTGGTGTGGATATTAATGGGAAGGACCTCCATTATGAGTTCGTGAAAGATGCATTGGCAAAGGGTTTAACCAACGCAGACGTAACAAACACTTCGCTGGTTACTGAATACGGTTATCCACCGCCACCACCAAAAACTACAACAGTTAGTGGCGCCACGGGATTTGATGACAAATTTGTTTTGTTACAGTATGCAAAACAGCAAACAGCAAACATTAATGGCCAAATTTTATAGATTGATTTGACGGTTTATAATTCTATATACGTTACGTTAATTTTACTAGGAGCAGTTATTTCTTTTTTCACCTGGAAAAAAGGACAGAAAGGATACCTGCTCCTTAGTATTTTACTGCTTGTTACCTTCGCACAAGAAGCAACCATTCCTTACTTGATCGAAAAAGAAATTGATTTCACTTACTTATATCATCTATTCACCCTGGCGGAATATGCTTTCTTATGCTTGTTTTTGCTACGTGCCATTTCATCACCCAGAATTAAAAAAGCCGTTATAATTAGCATCCCTTCTTACATTATTTTTTCTTGTACGCTATCAATTTTCCATTACCATTTTACTGGATTCCCCGGCTTAAATATTGAGATGGAGGCAATGTTGCTAAGTATATTATGTACCTATATTCTTTTCAACTTGGAAGTAACCGAAGATGGCTCAGTGCTAAGAAATCAATATTTCTGGATTTGTTCGGGAATTTTGATTTTCTTTGGAACAACATTTTTTTTCAATGGGCTATTGACATACGTATTGAGTTTCGATGTCATTAACGGAGTGAAGTTGTTTGGGTTAATTAATAAACCATTGAACCTAATTTTATACGCATTCATTCTTATAGGTATATTATGTTCAGTAAAACAGAAGAGGTTGTCTACACTATAATTTCTGTAACCATTTTTGTTCTTATACTGATCACCATAATTATTGTCTCCGCCATCCTCTACTATAACAGAAGAAAAAAACATCTCCAGGAAAAAAAATTAATGCAATCGGAATTCCAGCAGGAATTGTTGCAAACGCAACTGGAAATACAGGAACAAACTTTACGCACCGTTGCGGAAGAAATACATGATAATATCGGCCAGGTATTAAGCCTGGCCAAACTGCATTTGAACACCATACCTGCAACAGATGAAATCTCTGTAAACAAAGTGACCGATGCCAAAACACTGGTAGGCAAAGCCATCAGCGACCTGCGTGACCTGAGCCGCAGCCTGCATGGAGAAAAGCTTACGGAGATTGGCCTGCAGGACACAGTGGCCAATGAGCTAAAGAACCTTCAAAATACCGGACAGTTTCAAACTGAGCTGCTGGTAACAGGTTCCCCCTACTCACTCAATAACCAGCAATCTATTGTTCTTTTCAGGATTGTACAGGAATCATTACACAACGCAGTGAAATATTCAAAAGCCAAAAAAATATGGGTGGAAATGAGCTACCAGCCTGCTTTTTTCAACCTTGCCATTTGTGATGATGGCATCGGCTTTGATGAACAAACTTTCAATGCTGCCGATACAGGCATCGGTTTAAAGAATATGAAAAACAGAACAAATTTGATTGGTGGCAATATATCCGTAAATTCATCCCCCGGAAACGGAACAAAAATCTTTATCAATATCCCTCAAACCAGTGATAGGGCTCAATAAAAATGGCAAGTATAGTTTTAACTGATGACCACGTTCTGCTTCGAAATGGACTTGCAGGTTTAATCCAAGGTCTCGGACATACGGTTTTATTCCAGGCTGATAATGGCAAAGATTTTTTGGAAAAGTTAGCGGCTTCTGCTCTTCCTGATATCGTTTTGATGGATATCAACATGCCCGAAATGGATGGTTTTGAAACTACGCTTTGGTTGAAGCATAATCACCCATCAGTACACGTCATTGCATTAAGCATGTACGATAATGAAAACTCTATTATTCGCATGCTCAAGTCCGGCGCCAAAGGGTATATCCTGAAAGATAGTGACCCTGAGGAATTAAAAACAGCCATTGATTCTGTAATGACCAAGGGCTTTCATTATTCAGATCTTGTAAGCGGCAAACTGGTGCATGCCATTACGCATATTGATAACGAAGGGTATGGTCTTAAATCACTGATCTCACTGAACGAACGGGAAATAGAGTTCCTGAAAAACTGCTGCACTGAATTAACCTATAAAGAAATAGCCGAGAAAATGTGTGTGAGTCCCCGTACAGTAGAT
>CAZDHQ010000511.1:2137-4103 GCA_964505135.1 uncultured Ferruginibacter sp. | reverse complement strand
AGTACATCATTGCAAAGATTATCGTACGCTGATTCATACTTATTTCGGCTTAAAAATTCCCAATATAAAAGTGGCAGTGACCGGCAGCGGCAGGGTAGCGCATGGTTTATTGGAAGTGATGAACCTGATGGGCATTACCGAAGTGGAACCGGATGGATACCTGGAAAGAAAGTTTAGCTACCCGGTGTATACGCAACTGAAAGGTGCTGACCTGTACACACACAAAGAATTGAAGACCTATAAACGGGATCATTTTCATGAACATCCTGAAGAATACCGAAGCAGGTTTTTGCCCTATACAAAATGTACGGATATTTTGATGAATGGCGTGTACTGGGATGAAGAGGTGCCAAGGTTGTTTGAATTAGGAGATGTGGATGATACTTTCTGCATTCAGACCATTGCTGATGTTACAGATGATGAGCATGGTTCTGTGCCAATCAACCTGGGAGATCAGAGTATTAATGACCCCGTGTATGGTGTTGACAAAAAAACAAAACAAAAAACGGCACCTTATTTACCAGGAAGTATTGATGTGATGGCCGTGGGAAATTTACCCAATGAATTGCCAAGAGATGCCAGTCAATATTTTGGTGAGCAACTGATCAAGTTTGTGCTGGAAGATCTGGTAAAAGGCGGCAGTGAAATGATCAGCAAAGCTACACTGGTGAACAAAGGAAGCGTTACCGAACCTTTTAGTTACATGAAAGAGTACGCAGCAATGTGATGTTAATTTTCCACAGGGAAACAGACCTGGCATTTTCTTTGGCTTATTGCAGAAAAATGAAACATGTTTACTTATTCAGTTCAGTTGGCAGGTTATCCTTTTGAACGATCTGATGATAAGGGGCCGGTTAACTACGATCTTTTCACTAAATATTTTGATGCCTTTCCCTGGTTGGAACAGGTGGAGGCCTGGGATGTAATAAGAGATGGTGCATCGGCAACGATTGCTGTAAGTGCACCGGATGATGAGAAGGAAATGTGGGTATCGATAGCAGGCAGCAGGCAAAGAAATTATTTTTTGGGGGGCTATGTTTATATGAGAGTAAAAAAAGGCTTGTTTGGTTTGGGAAAAGAAAAGCAGGTGAAGTGGGTAGATATTTACGAGGTAGAAGATGGCATTCAAATAAAATATCTTTTCAAATTATTTTTTGATAAAAAATTTGATGCACTGGTAGCAGAGTTGGATGAGTTGAACAGTTTTGATTCGATGGAGGCGTATGTGTAAAAGCAGGCCGTTAATCGTTTGAACGTTTAAGACGTTTAAGGCCTTGGTGGTAGGTGTTTAAAGTTTTTCGTGTACGAGCAGCCGTTACTATTGCTTCAGTAAAAATCTTCAATGATTGAAAAAGGTAGCCAATATGACACTTCCTTGCTACAAAAAAATCCTACATCAGACATCCTAAATAATACATCAGTAAATCAGCCATCTTACTGCAGGTACAAATAATAGTCTTTTAGTAATTCAGTAAACCTTGGCGAGTAATCTCCCATTTCGTTTTTTATCGCAATTTCTTTTTTAGTTGATTCCGTGTGTTTCCTGCTAAAGTAAAGCATCCCACGAAACTGGGAATGCAAGGGGGTTTGTTTTACCATGGCACGATGAAAAAGATGCAGTCCCTTTTTTTCTGCTTCTTCAATAAAATATTTTACTCTTTTATATGGAAGTAGTACAGCAAAGATTCCATCGCCGGTAAGCAGATCCAGAACTTTTTCCAGCAATTCAATTAAAGTTAAAGTGCTATCATGCTTAGCTGCATTTTTACTTTGTTCATCACTTTTTAAGTCACCTTCAAAAAATGGCGGATTGCTAATGATACAATCGTATTTTTTTTCTGTTTCAAACTTGTTGATATCCGTATTAAAAACTGCCAGGCGGTTATTCCAGGGTGAATGACGGAAGTTGCCTGCGGCTTGCCTGTAAGAACGGTTGTCAATTTCTACCGCATCAATAGCACAATCT
>CAZDHQ010000511.1:0-2127 GCA_964505135.1 uncultured Ferruginibacter sp. | reverse complement strand
CCAGCATGAGGCTGAGCAAACCTGTACCAGTGCCAATATCAAGGCACTGCGTTATTGAAATATGTTCTTTAATGATTAAATCAGCCGTGTAAGCTCCAAATAAACAGGCATCAGTGCAAACCTTCATCGCACTCATGTCCTGGTACACGGTAAATTCTTTGAACTGGAAATAATGATTGGCCATAGGAAAGTGGTTTCAGCACTAAAACAAAGAAAGCAAAGAATACAAATAAAGAAAGTAACTTTTGTATCCTTTGCTTTAGATAAAACTATTTTGTTATGCCTTCCAGCGATAATAAAAATGCATAATGCAACGCTACGTCTTTTAAATAATCAAACCTGCCGGAAGCACCGCCATGACCAAAGTCCATGTTAGTATGCAGGAGCAGTACATTGTTGTCTGTTTTCATTGTTCTTAGTTTTGCTACCCATTTTGCTGGCTCAAAATATTGCACCTGGCTATCATGCAGACCGGTTGTTACCAGCAGGTTAGGATAATTTTTCTTTTCTACATTCTCATAAGGCGAATAACTCTTTATGTAGAAATACGCATCCTTATTTTTTGGGTTGCCCCATTCATCAAATTCATTCGTCGTTAACGGAATGCTTTCATCCAGCATCGTATTCACTACATCTACAAAAGGAACCTGTGCTATCACACCATTCCAGAGATCAGGCGCCATGTTGGTAACTGCACCCATTAACAAACCACCTGCACTTCCGCCGTTTGCATACAAGTGTCCTTTAGCGGTGTACTTTTCTTTGATAAGGTATTCTCCACAATCAATAAAATCAGTAAAGCTGTTTTTCTTTTTCATCATCTTGCCATCCTCATACCATTGTCTTCCCATTTCCTGCCCACCACGTATGTGTGCAATGGCAAATACAAATCCACGGTTTAACAAACTCAGTCTTGCACTGTTAAAAGTTGCATCCATGCTGGAACCATAAGAACCATAGGCATAAAGCAACAGCGGAGCAGAACCATCTTTTGCATAGCCTTTTTTATACACCAATGAAATAGGAATTTTGGTTCCATCTTTTGTAGTGGCATACAAGCGTTCTGTTACATATTCTTCGGGTTTATAACCGCCCAATACTTCCTGCTGCTTCATCAACTTTTTTTCTTTTGTCGTCATGTCATAATCATATACGGAGTTTGGCGTGGTAAGAGATGTATAATTATACCTCAGTTTGGTAGCATTATAATCAGGGTTAGCAGAGGTATACGCCAGGTAAGCAGGTTCGCCAAAATCAATATAATGCTGGTCGCTGGTTTTAATATTTTTTACAGCCAATTGCACCAGCCCATTTTTTCTTTCGTTTAATACAATAAAGTCTTTGAACTCTTCCACGCCCTGCAGCAACACATCTGTTCTGTTTGGCAATACTTCTTTCCAACTGGCGCTGTCTGTTTTGTCCAGCGGGCATTCCATCAACCTGAAGTTTTTTGCATTCCAGTTGGTACGAATCAAAAATTTATCTTCCAATGCTGTTACATCATACAGCACTTCTTTCATCCTTGGCTGAAATGATTTAAACGCATCCATAGGTTTAGCAGCGTCAATCCATTTTGTTTCTGATGAAAGTGTGGCCTGGGATACAATAAAAATAAATTTGTTGTTCTTGCTCTTGTACACACCTATGTAGTTAGTCTTATCTTTTTCATCATACACTACTGCATCATTTTTTTCATCTGTTCCCAATGTATGCCGTTTGACTTTTTCAGATAGCAATGTAACGGGATTGTTGGCTGTATAAAACAAAGTTTTGTTATCACTTGCCCAGCATGGGTCACCGCCTGTTAAATGAATAGCATCTTTGTAGATTTCACCTGTTTCTAAATTTTTTATATTGATGATGTATTGTCTTCTGGAAACTTCATCCACGCCATAAGCAAGCAGCTTATTGTCCTCACTTACTTCCAGTCCGCTTACGGAATAATAAGGTTTGCCTTCTGCCATTGCATCCACATCCAGCAATATTTCTTCCGTTGCATCTAAGCTGCCTTTTTTGCGGCAGTATTTATAGTATTGTTTTCCTTCTTCAGTTTTAGTGTAATAGTAATAACCATTTTTAAAGTAAGGAACACTCTCATCTTTTTCTTTGATCCTTGCTTTCATTTCC
>CAZDHQ010000510.1:0-4106 GCA_964505135.1 uncultured Ferruginibacter sp. | reverse complement strand
GAAAAATTTGCTTACCTGGATGATGAATCCGTAATAAAAAAGCTGGTGCAGTTTAGCAGTGATACACAAACCAACGTGGTATTCCAGTTGCCGCAAATGCATTGCTCTTCCTGTATTTTTTTACTGGAGAATTTGCATCGTATTGATCCGGGTGTGATCAAGTCGCAGGCGCATTTTCAACGGAAAGAAGTATTCATCATTTTTAATCCACAAAAAATTTCACTTCGTAAAGTGGTGGAATTATTGGCGTTTATTGGATATGAACCATACATCAGCCTGAAAGATGTAAAAGGCAAACAATCGCCCCGGTTTAATAAAAAACGCATCTACCAAATTGGAGTAGCAGGGTTCTGTTTTGCTAATATCATGATGTTGAGTTTTCCTGAATATTTTTCTTCGGGCAATATTGAGCAGAACGGATTAAAGCAAGTTTTCACCTGGCTGAATCTTGCTTTATCGTTACCTGTATTACTCTTTTCTGCCAATGTTTTTTTTGTTTCCGCATGGAAAGGTTTGCAGCAAAAATTTTTGAATATTGATGCACCTATTGTACTGGCAATATTGGTCACTTATTTAAGAAGCTACTACGAAATTATTACAGGCACGGGCGCCGGTTATTTAGATTCAGGAACAGGCATTGTTTTCTTTATGCTGATTGGTCGCTGGTTCCAGGATAAAACCTATGACTCATTTTCTTTTGACCGGGACTATCTTTCTTATTTTCCTTTAGGCGTTACTGTTATAAAAGAGGGAGGAGAAAAAAATATTCCTGTTACTCAATTAAAGAAAGGCGACCATATTATTATCCGTAATGAAGAAATGATCCCTGCAGACGCAGTGCTAATGAAAGGCGAGGCCAATGTTGACTACAGTTTTGTGAGTGGAGAGAATACGCCACTATTAAAAAGAAAAGGCGAGCTGATTTATGCCGGTGGAAAACAAATAGGCAGTGTAATTGAACTGGAAGTAGTAAGCGAAACATCGCAGAGTTATATCACACAACTTTGGAACAATGATGTGTTTGCCAACAGCAAGAATGCGGAGAAATCCTATATCCATCCATGGAGCAGGTATTTTACACTGGCATTGTTTACAGTGGCTATTAGTGCCTGTGTTTACTGGTGGATCAATGATCCATCTAAAATTTTACCGGCAGTTACTTCTGTGCTGATTGTTGCCTGCCCTTGTTCTTTACTCTTGTCTGCCACATTTACCTGGGGCAATATGCTTCGCATTTTTGGCAAAAATAAATTGTATTTAAAAAACGCTTCTGTAATCGAATCGTTGGCCAAAACCAATACGATTGTTTTTGATAAAACAGGCACGCTTACGCAGAGCCATACAGCCATGATTGAGTATGAAGGCACGCCGCTTACGGAAAAAGAATTGCAGGCAGTTAAGGCAGTTACAAGGCAATCTTCACATCCATTAAGTAAAGTAATTGCAGCTTCTATTGCTGTGCCCGAAACAGCATTGAACATTACAGAATTCAAAGAATTTACAGGCAAAGGGTTAGAAGCGGTGGTAAACAATATTCCTGTTAAAATAGGCGCAGCTCATTTTATCAATCAAAATATGCAGGCTGCAGTTTATGATACGGGAACCAGTGTACATGTGGTATTAAATAATGTGCACATGGGTAAGTATAAAGTAGCTAACCATTACAGGCCTGGTTTAAAAGAAATGGCCGCCAGGTTGAAGGCTGAAGGCTTTGAGAAATGCGTACTTTCAGGCGACAACGATGCAGAAAAAAATAATCTTATCCAACTTTTAGGAGATGATACCTGGATAAAATTTGAGCAAAAACCTCAGCAAAAGCTGGATTATATCAAGTACCTGCAATCCTCCAACAAAAAAGTATTGATGCTGGGTGATGGCCTGAATGATGCAGGCGCTCTAAAGCAGGCTGATACTGGTATTGCGGTGAGTGATAACAATGCACAGTTTACCCCTGCCAGCGATGCAATTTTGGATGGCAGTAAAGTAAACATGCTGGATAAGTTTATAGCTTATGCTAAGAGCGGTAAAAGAATTGTAATTGCCAGTTTTGTTCTGTCAATATTATATAATATAGTAGGCCTTTCCTTTGCTACCCAGGCGCTGCTTTCCCCAATGGTAGCGGCCATTTTAATGCCCGCAAGCAGTATTAGTATTGTGATACTGGTAACTGTATTGTCTTCTGTAAGCGCAAAAATGAAAGGGCTTTAATACCTATATACCGGTTCTTTAAGTGATAAGGTTAAAATGCCAGGACACTTTTAATATTTTCCTGTTACATTAAGCTTAAAGCTAATCTTTAGTTTTCCTGCCCGGTATTACCGGGCTATGATGCATTCTGTCTTTAAAACCAACTTTCTCACCTGATTTCTATCATTTTTCAAACTAACTCCTATCACCCTTTACCAGCTGTTGAGAAAATACTTTTGACACCATAAAATTAAATTCCGTGAGTGCATTATTCTTATTGATAGGCATAAGTATAGTTGTTGCCGGTTCATTCCTTACCGCATTTTTATGGAGTGTAAAAAGCGGTCAATATGATGACGATTATACACCCTCTGTACGGATGCTTTTTGACGATGAATTGACCGCTGAAAAAACTTCAACTCAAACAAAATAAAATCCAAAACAAATAAACAGTATGCAGGTAGAAAAATTTTATTACGACAACCGGATAGTGAAAAACTTCGCTTATGCCACCATCCTCTGGGGCGTTGTTGGTATGCTGGTAGGATTATTGGTTTCCTTACAACTGATTTTTCCTTCAGTATTAAACATCACCCAGTATGGATCCTTTGGAAGGCTCCGTCCGCTGCACACCAATGCAGTAATCTTCGCTTTCGTTGGTAACGGTATTTTCATGGGTGTGTATTATTCACTTCAGCGCTTGTGTAAAACAAGAATGTTCAGCGATGTATTAAGCAAAATACATTTCTGGGGCTGGCAGTTAATCATTGTTGCCGCAGCCATTACATTACCACTTGGTATCACGGCAGGTAAAGAATATGCAGAGCTGGAATGGCCAATTGATATAGCCATTGCAGTAATCTGGGTAGTATTTGGCTGGAATATGTTTGGAACCATTCTTAAAAGAAGAGAAAAGCACTTGTATGTAGCTATCTGGTTTTACATCGCCACATTTGTTACGGTTGCAATGCTGCATATTGTTAATTCATTTGAATTACCTGTTTCTTTATTTAAAAGTTATAGCTGGTATGCTGGTGTACAGGATGCCCTGGTTCAATGGTGGTATGGTCACAATGCGGTGGCATTTTTCTTAACCACTCCTTACCTCGGTTTGATGTATTACTTTATGCCCAAGGCTGCTAACAGGCCGGTATATTCTTACAGGCTTTCCATCATTCACTTTTGGGCATTGATCTTCCTGTATATCTGGGCTGGCCCTCACCACTTGTTGTATACCGCTTTGCCTAACTGGGCACAGTCTCTGGGTGTGGTATTCTCTTTTATGCTCATCTTCCCAAGCTGGGGTGGTATGATCAATGGTTTGCTTACACTGCGTGGTGCATGGGATAGGGTGAGAGATGATGTGATTTTAAAATTCTTAGTGGTAGCAGTTACTGCCTACGGTATGGCTACGTTTGAAGGCCCGATGCTTTCATTGAAAAATGTAAACGCTATTGCTCACTTTACTGACTGGATTGTTGCACACGTTCACGTAGGTGCACTTGGCTGGAATGGTATGTTAACCTTTGGTATTTTGTACTGGTTAATTCCAAGAATATTTAATACTACACTGTACTCAAAAAAATTAGCCAACAATCACTTCTGGTTAAGTACACTGGGTATCATCTTCTGGGCAGTACCTATGTATTGGGCTGGCTTTACACAGAGCTCTATGTGGAAACAATTTACAGATGCAGGCCAGTTAAAATATACTTTCCTTGAAACGGTTACTTACCTCAAACCATTCTACATGATGCGTTCACTGGGTGGTAGTTTATACCTGGTGGGTGTGGTGATGATGGTGTACAATATTTACAAAACAGTTAAGAGTGGTAAGCTGGTAGCTGATGAAGCTGCTGAAGCTGCACCATTGGAAAAAGAATATGTAAAACATGCAGGTGAACACTGGCACAGATGGA
>CAZDHQ010000509.1:0-4114 GCA_964505135.1 uncultured Ferruginibacter sp. | reverse complement strand
GGGCTCAGTTATAACATTGTAAACTGCTTTTTAAAAGACAGTCGTGGCATGCTTTGGATTGGTACCTACAATGGTTTAAACCGATATGATGGTGCCCATTTTTATGTTTTTAGAAGCGGCCCTGATAAAAATACGCTGCCTAATAATACAGTTCATAAACTGGCTGAAGATGCAGATGGTAATATTTGGGGTGGAACCGAAAGCGGTATTTTTTGTTACAACAGGAAGAAGAATATTTTCAAAGCTTATCAAACACCAAACTCCAGAGAATATCCTGTTTCATTCAATATCTTATGTGACCAAAAAGGTGATATATGGGCATCTAACCGCTGGGGCCTGGTAAAATATAATAGCAGGCTGGATAGTTTTGAGCAGGTAAAGCTTTCACTAACCGGAAGTAAATATGCAAATGGAATTGACATAAGAAAAAATGGACTGGCTGAAAGCCCTGATGGTAAAGGTTTTTGGCTAACTAGCCGGCAGGGTTTTATGTATTATGATAAAGGTTCACAGCAATTCACCTGTTCTGAAAACAGCAATGATACATTACTTTTTTCACCGGGAAGAGTGGCAGCACTGGCCGCAACAACCTACGGACATTATTGGTATTTTGATAATGAGCAGAAAAGAATTATTGGGTTTGATCCAATTACAAAAAAGATAAAATATAATTTCCAGCCAAAAGAATTTACGCCTTTATCTTATGCGGCTACTATCTATGAAGACAATAACCATATTCTCTGGATATGCACCTGGAATTATGAAATATTTACGCTTGATTACCTTCATGAAACGGCTGTAAAAAGAATCAAACATGATGACAATAACATATCAAGTGTGGCTGGAGATTTTTTTTGGGCAGCGATGCAGGATGAAATGAATACAATGTGGTTAGGAACAGTTGGCGGTATATCCAAGTGTAATACCAGTCGGTCTTTTTACAGGGTGCACCATTTTTCTCCTGAATTGTTTAGGTATCCCAATCCTGCAATTGAATATGTAACCGAAAATAAAAATGACCAAACTATTTGGGCTACTACCACCAGGCAATTGCTTTTTCAGTATGATCCCTTTACTGAGAAAGTAACTGCATATAGCTTCTTAGATATGCCCAGGAACAAAAAGGGCTGGCAACCTGCACACGTCAATAAAATAATTTTTTTAAAAGACGAGATTATTCTTTTTGCAAACACAGGTGCATGGTCAAAAAAAGCAAAGGAAGAATTTAAGCCGCTAACATTACCTGCTCCTGCAGATTCATTGATAATAATTGATGGCGCAAAACTCGATGATTCTGTTTTGTATTGTATAAGTGGTTCCAGGGGTTTTAGATGGAACAGGTATAGCAATGCAATCCAGGAAATCCACTTCAATAGTTCTTATCAAAGCAAAAGCTCCAATGCCGTGATGGTGTTTCCAACGATGGCAGATAAAAGGCTATGGATGCTCAATTCTTATGATTGGCTAAGTTATACAGATGGTACTGAACTTACTTCCATTAAATTTTCATCGGCGGAAGATGATGGGAATAACGGCGCTTATACATCCATGATAGCAGATATGAAAGGTGATTTATGGATTACAAAAAAAGGAGATGGTTTGTTTTACTACAATGTGAAAGAAAAACGTTACAGGCTTTTTAAACAGCATGATGGATTGGTGATGGATCATGTAATGGCTGCAACAAATGATCACAGCAACCGCATCTGGGCAGCAGCTTATAACCAATTCTCTGTTTATAATCCTTCACTTAATAGTTTTTACAATTTTACGCTTCCCTTAAGCACTAACAATTACCTGTACATGAATTTTATGACTACATTATCCAATGGTAATATCATCTGTAATGTAGCAGATAAAATTGTTGAGTTCTATCCATCAAAATTAAAATCGGTCTCTATCAATTCACAGCCGGTGATCAGCCTGTTAACAGTTGCCGGTGTGGATAAATCAATTGATGATAAGATGAGTATCTCATTATCGCCCACTGAAAACAATTTGCAATTGAAGTTTGGCTTGCTTACCGATAATAGCTTATCACCTTACGATATGTTGTATATTCTTGAAGGAGCAGAAAAAAGCTGGACAAATGCAGCAACTAATTTTGAGGCATCGTACAACAGTCTGCCACCGGGTGATTACAGCTTTAAAGTGAAAGCCATTGCCAAAGACAAAAGCTGGCAAACAAAAGAAACCGTTTTAAAAATTCATATTGATACGCCATTTTATAAAACCTGGTGGTTCGCTTCTATTCTTACATTGGCTTTTTTAGCCGCAGTATATGCTGTTTACAGATACCGCTTACATCAGCAGCAGCAACTGCTCACTTTACAGAGCAAAGCGCAATTGCTTGAAAAGGAAAAAACACAGGTGCTGTATGAAAGTTTGAAACAGCAACTCAATCCTCATTTTCTGTTTAATTCGCTTACTTCTCTTTCTGGCCTGATAGAAGTAGACCAAAAAATGGCGAGTACTTTTTTGGAACAAATGAGCAAAACCTATCGCTATATATTAAAGAGCAGCGATAATGAAACAGTGCCGTTAAAAGATGAAATCAATTTTGTAAACCTTTATGTAAAACTGCAGCAAACAAGGTTTAAAAATGGCTTAATTGTAAATATTGATATTCCATTTGAATACAATCATTTTAAGATTGCGCCGGTAACCCTGCAAAATATGATTGAGAATGCTATTAAGCATAACATTATTGATATTGAATCGCCGCTTGTGATTGATGTTTTTATTGAAGACGAATGCGTGGTAGTAAGAAATAATTTACAAAGGAAGAACGTGGTGGAAACATCCAACAAGCGTGGGCTGGAGAATTTAAAATCATTGTATCGCTACCTTACGCCAAGGCCAATTGTGATCAAAGAAGATGAACAGTTTTTTCAAATTAAAATTCCTTTACTGTAACAAAATAAAAAAGCATGAAAGCAGTAATTATTGAAGATGAAGAGATCATTGCAAAAGTGTTATTGGGTAAGATAAATAAAGTAGCGCCTGATGTGCAGGTAGTAGAGATTTTACCCAGCCTTAAAACTGCCAGGAAATGGTTTGGTGAAAATGCTGAACCTGACCTGTTGTTTATGGATATTCAATTGAGTGATGGCGTAAGTTTTGACCTGTTTAATTCTTTTGATCTTAAATGCCCGGTGATATTCACCACTGCCTATGATGAATATGCCATCAGGGCCTTTAAAGTAAATGGTGTTGATTACCTGCTTAAACCCGTAGATGAAGATGATTTGAAAGCTGCTATTGATAAAGGCAGAAGCATGGTAGAGAAGAAAGTTAATCCACCCGCTGATATCACTGAATTAATCAAGGCATTGGCCAATCCTGGCACAGCATCCAAGTACAAACAAAAGTTCATTGTAAACATACGCAACCAATGGATGCCGGTGAATACAAAAGATATTGCCTGCTTTAGTAAAGAAGTGTTGAACTATGTTTACTTATTTACGGGAGAGCGGTATATGATTGATTATGCTACGCTGGAAGAAGTGGAGGAATTGTTGGATCCAAAACAGTTCTATCGTGCCAACAGGCAATTTATTATTAACATTGATGCAGTACAATCAGTGAAACCAGTAGAAAACTCAAAACTTATTATTCATTTAAAAGAGCCCAATAATAAACTGGAGATAGATATGAGCAGACTAAAAAGTCCGGAGTTTAAAAAATGGCTTGACAGGTAATTAATAGAAAAGGCCGACAGCTTGCCGGCCTTTTCTATTACAAAATGGTCTTCTATTTTGATGGAGATGCATTAACCGTTCTTACCTGTAAGCCATGTTTTTCACCGTAAGTTTTACCTGCCTCAACTACATGATTGTATAATTCTTCAAATTTATTTTCATAATTATCACGGATGTTTTTTTCCAGCGCCTCAATCTTTTCTTTTGATGCATTAGAATCATACAGTGATGCCAGTTCTGCATATTCTTTTTTTAGAATAGGTAATGCAAATTCATATAATGCCAGTGATGCACTGATCATTTCTTTGTTGTCATCATTTATATTGAGTGCTTTCACTTTTTCATAATTTTCCTGCACCTGGGTTATTTTATTTTCAATTACTTCTTTTCTCTTCATTGGTTCGGTGGTCATT
>CAZDHQ010000508.1:0-4119 GCA_964505135.1 uncultured Ferruginibacter sp. | reverse complement strand
CGATGATAAACTGGATGCCTGCATGGGATTAATGAGTGATAAAAAGATACGGCACCTGCCTGTAGCAAAAGACGGAAAAGTAGTGGGAATGATTTCAGTGGGTGATGTAGTTACTGCTATTATCGAATCACAAAAGGAAATGATTACACACCTGCAAAACTATCTCTCACTGTAGATTACAAAGCATACACAAAAAAATAAGTTGCCGTGAGGCAACTTATTTTTTATAGTAACTATTTTCTTTTTCTTCAGGTGGAAGACAATAGTCATATTTCACTATGACTTTTTTTGCTTCACCGGGTACATCATTAAACTGTACAGAAGATACTTTGCTCTTATCATTGCTATTAAATGATAAGCTGGTTAAGATAAAACCACTGTTGGAATTTTGCATGTTTTTCATAAACTATTATTTAGCTATATCCTGCAAATTTCTCTACTTAATGCATACGTTTCATCATTAAACCGCCTGAACTGTGTTAATGATATTTAAAAAACGTTATTTCTTATTAATGAGTTGTTAATACAGCTTTTCCAGGCAGCGTTTTTAATTACTAATAGGTGCAGTTTGAATATTTGGAAGCAAATAAGCTATCAATAAAATACAGGCAACGATTATGCTAACAGTAACCAATGTGGTAAGCCATCTTGATGGGAAATAATAGCCCGTGTTTAATTGTTTTTCCACATTGACATACCTCATATAAGCTAATGCAGCCATTGATGCACCTAATGCTACCATGGTTACCCCTATTAATGCCGAATAACCTTTGGTAGGCATTATATGTTTTTCATCATGTGCAATTGAAATCTGTTTTATAAACAAAGCGAATTTTACGATTACAAAACCAAATCCTATCAATGCAATACTGTTACGAATCCAGGCAAGAAAAGTGCGTTCGTTTGCCAAATGATCAGATGGGCCGCCGAGTTTATTTGATAATGTAGAATTGTTATCCATTTTTTATTTAGGACAACACAAACTTGATGCCTACGGTAACTTCAAATGCTACCTATTTTTTTTCAACCGCTTCAATACTTGCTGTGCCAACCACTTTATCATTTTTATTTGTATTCACCACTTCTATTGTTACTCTTCCGGGTTTGGTTACAAAGATGATGAAGGTCCCATCGTAATTATTGGAAGTGACTTTTCCCCCGGTCACATTGATACCAACGTTTTCTGGCTTCACATTTCTTGCCTTTACAGTGATTTGATTCTTTGTATTGGTGTAGAGCGTATAAGGTGTCTCGGTTACTATTTCAAAGTCTTCGGAGTCTACAATAAATGTAACAGGTTGCCTTCTGTAAGCATTAACCGGTCTTCCAAATTGTATAGCAGGTTCCCAGTTGCCTGAATTCTTGATTGCTGTTATTACTTTCGCCTCCATGCCATAGCCCAACTTTGTTTCTGCAATTACATCACTGGTAGCGCCACTTTTACTTACAATAAATCTTGCGATTACCTGGTACCTGCCTACCGGTGCTCCGTTTTCTGCTGGATTAAAATTATCCAACGCTTTTTGCAAATACTTTGCCCAGGCTGTATTTCCGCCGGGATAAGCAGCTTCTGACTCTACCTGCTCAAATACTTTTGTATCTACTGAATCTTTTGTTTGAGAAAACACATTTGCAATTAATAACAGGAAGGATGCTGTTAAAAGGGTTTTGATGTACATAAAATTTTTGTTGTGAAAATAATAATTCTATTTGAAGTTGAAATGTACTTTTAAAACGGTTATAAAAGTTGAGCAATGCATTATGTTCAAAGACTACCAAATGGAAGCAAATACCCTGGTGAGGCCCTTTGGTGGGCTTCTGTGCCGGAGTAGCCTTTCGACTTCGCTACAAGACTAACAGCAGGAACATGACTCAACAATAACAAATGTTGACAGCCCCAAAACAAAAGAGCGAAACACTTTACAGCCTTTCGCTCTTCCTATTTTCATACAGGCAAATTATTTTGCAAATTCTCTGCGGATGATGTTTAATGCACCACCTGCTTTGAACCATTCAATTTGCTGTTCATTATACGTATGGTTGGCCTGGATAATTTGACTGGTTCCATCTGCATGATGCAGGGTTATTGCCAAAGGGTTACCCGGCGCAAAAGAAGTGAGACCTGTGATATCAATGGTATCATCTTCCTGTATCTTATCGTAATCTTCTTTATTAGCAAATGTAAGTGCCAGCATACCTTGCTTCTTCAGGTTGGTTTCATGAATCCTTGCAAAAGATTTTACCAATACAGCACGTACACCTAAATGGCGTGGCTCCATTGCCGCATGCTCTCTTGAAGAACCTTCACCATAGTTTTCATCACCTACTACAATACTTCCAACACCAGCAGCTTTATATGCTCTCTGTGTTGCAGGAACCGGGCCATATTCACCTGTGAGTTGGTTCTTAACGTTATCCGTTTTTTCATTGAAATAGTTAACGGCACCAATCAACAGGTTGTTACTAATGTTATCTAAGTGACCACGGAATTTTAACCATGGGCCTGCCATACTGATATGATCAGTAGTACACTTACCTTTTGCTTTGATCAACAGTTTTAACCCAGCAAGGTCTGTGCCTTCCCATGCTGCGAATGGATCAAGCAACTGCAGCCTCTTGCTATCTGGTGATACAATCACCTGCACACCACTTCCATCTTCCGCCGGGGCCTGGTAGCCTGCATCTTCCACCGCAAAACCTTTTGGAGGTAATTCATCACCTGCAGGCGGATCCAGTTTTACCTGCTCACCCTTTTCATTGGTTAATGTATCTATGATTGGATTGAATGTAAGATCACCGGCAATGGCCAATGCTGTTACCAATTCTGGCGAAGCAACAAATGCCATCGTATTTGGATTACCATCTGCACGTTTTGCAAAGTTCCTGTTGAAAGAGTGAACGATGGTGTTGGTTTCTTTTTTCTCAGCACCCATCCTTTCCCACATACCAATACAAGGTCCGCAGGCATTGGCAAAAACTGTTGCACCAATCTGATCAAATATTTTTAAGAAACCATCTCTTTCAATGGTGTAGCGAACCTGCTCACTTCCCGGTGTAATAGTGAATTGAGCTTTTGTTTTCAAGCCTTTTTCTGCCACTTGTTTTGCAAGGCTCACGGCTCTTGATATATCTTCATAAGAAGAGTTGGTGCAGCTACCAATCAAACCCACTTCCACTTTGGTTGGCCAGCCATTAGCCGCCGCTGCTTCTTTCATTTTTGAAATTGGCGTAGCCAAATCTGGCGTAAATGGTCCATTTAAGTGTGGCTCCAGTTCACTCAGGTTTATTTCAATTACCTGGTCAAAATAATCATTTGGATTAGCATACACTTCAGCATCTGCAGTCAAATGCTCTTTGATAGCATCAGCCAGCTCAGCTACATCTGCACGGCCGGTTGATTTTAAATAACGGCTCATGCTTTCATCATAACCGAATGTAGAAGTGGTGGCACCAATTTCAGCACCCATATTACAGATAGTGCCTTTACCCGTACAACTCATGGCAGTAGCACCTTCGCCGAAATATTCCACTACACAACCAGTACCGCCTTTTACGGTTAAGATACCAGCTACTTTTAAGATTACATCTTTTGGCGCTGTCCATCCGCTTAATTTTCCGGTCAATTTAACACCAATCAATTTTGGCATTTTCAATTCCCATGGAAGACCAGCCATCACATCACAGGCATCGGCACCACCCACACCAATGGCGATCATTCCCAAACCGCCGGCATTTACGGTATGGCTATCAGTACCAATCATCATACCGCCTGGGAATGCATAATTTTCCAATACCACCTGGTGAATAATACCAGCACCCGGTTTCCAGAAACCAATACCATATTTATTGGAAACAGAGGCCAGGAAATCATACACTTCACTACTTTCATGTACTGCTCTGTCAAGATCAACTTTGCTGTTTTCCTTTGCAACAATAAGGTGGTCGCAATGCACTGTTGAAGGAACAGCCACTTTTGTACGTCCTGCCTGCATAAACTGCAGTAAAGCCATCTGGGCTGTGGCATCCTGCATAGCTACCCGGTCTGGTGCAAAGTCCACGTAACTTTTACCTCTTTCATAGGCCACTGTTGCATCTCCCTGCCAAAGGTGAGCATATAAT
>CAZDHQ010000507.1:0-4120 GCA_964505135.1 uncultured Ferruginibacter sp. | reverse complement strand
CGATAGACTTTGGTATCGTGTGGATCGAACTCTTCATCATCGTTTGATGTAAACATGGTATAGCCAGTGTACACCAGGAAGACACCAAAAATGTATAATATCCAGCTAAACCTTTCCACCAATGCCACCCCCACGGTTATAAATATTACTCTAAAGAGAATTGCCATCAAAATGCCAATCAACAAAACCCTTCCATAATATTTTTCCTTAACAGCAAAGGATGAAAAGATAAGTATGAAAACGAAAATATTATCAATACTAAGGCTCCACTCCATTAAATAGGCACTTAAGTATTGAAGTGCTATCACACTGCCTGTTTCAAACCACATAAAAACAAAAAAACCTAATGCAAGTGCTACCCAAAAAAATGTTTGGTAGAGAGCTGTTTTAATACTTACTACTTTATTCTTTTTACTTAGTAAACCAAGATCAAAAATTAATGCCAGTAAAATAACTGCTCCAAAAACGATGTATGTTACGAATGTAGGATTCATGAATAAATTTTAAACGAGGCCTTATATCAGGCTACGGTATACTTTCTTTTACGCCACCATTGATAAATGAAACCAAATAAACATACCATCAAAACAGGAACCACAATATTAATCACCTGCCAGGTACTTCGTTGGTCTGTAGTTTTCTTTATGTCCAGCAAACGAAGGGTATAGTCTTTTGCCCTGGCGTCTAAAATGTTATGTTTATTTGCTAGGTACTCAGTACAATTAAGGAAGAAATCTTTATTGGCGTATTGAATTTTGGTGTACTTATTTGTTCCCATTGGTAAAGGGCCAATTGATTCAGAAACCTGATTAACAACTATATCAGCATCACTTACAATGATTACTTTACCATCAACACTTTGTTTTCTAAATTCTAAACTGTCGTTTTGCAAAGAAGCAAGTTGGGCCTGGCTAACACGGTTTGCATAGAGTGAGGTAAAGCTGCCTTCCAGCAAAACTCCAACAGGTATATCTTTCCGGTTAAATTTACTTACGTCCTCTACAGTCTTTAGGCTGTTTAATTCTATACGAGCCGGGGTAGGCATGGTATAAGCATTGGCTGAAGAAGAGAGCAGCACTGTCTTTTTTATCCCTTCTGCCTCTACCGTATCAATTGAATTGGCAAACTGACCCAACACATCTGCCTGGTTTTTTACTATTGCGTTATCTGAACCCGGTTGCAATAATGGCGCATAAGGCCATGGCAGTAACTGCTTTTGGCTTTGCCCACCAATACTACCCACTTCCACAGGAATCTTATCACAATGTTTATCTGCTATCAGGTCTGTATTAATTCTTGCGCCGAATCTAAACAGCAAATCACTTAAATTAAGATCTCTGGCATAGGTAATCAATTCTCCATTTTGCAGGCTGTCTCTTTCAGCATATAATACATCTACAAAAAATAGCAGTCTTCCACCATTCATTACATATTGATCCAGCTTAAATTTATCATCATCAGTAAATTTTTCTACTGGCTTTACTATTACCACCGCTGCATAATCCATCAAAGCCGACAAAGGCTGTGTATGCAGATTAAATGTATCGACAATGAAATTTCTTCCCAATGTTTCAAACACACTGTTTACCGGCGGGAAGCCAAATTGCGGCTCACCGTTACCGTAAGCGTAAGCTACAATTGGGATATCCTTCTGTGTTAGTTGTTGTATTGCGTTAGCAAACTTGTATTCAAGTAACGCCTCAGCGCTATTGAGTGATTCCTTATCAAGCAAATCATCAGAATTAAAAACCGTTTTTTGAATTTGACCCTGCAACAGGTCAATTGCCACGGTTTTATCACCATATTTCAAAATGGCACCGGGAAAAATTTGCCGTTGATTTTTTCCTTCCCCTTCTTTTACCTGCACCTGCTGGTTGGTAGGTCTCAGCCCCATGGCTATTAAGGAATCATATACTACGGCTTTTGTGGAGTCATCAAGCCCTTCAGCCGGTAATTCAAACTTGTATTGAATATTTTTACCCCCATAGTTCTTGAAATTTTCCAGCAGTTCCCTGGTACTATTGGCTAATTTTTTAAACTCTGATTTGATATCTCCTGTAAGTAATACGGTGATTTCTACTGGTGCATCCAACTGCTTCAATACAGATTTGGTAGAGTTGGAAAGAGTAAATCTTTTTTCGTTGGTAAAATCAATACGGCCATGTATCACGGATGCCAGCCAATTGACACCAACCAATAAAACAATTACCAGCGGCACTATTATTTTGGAGCTTACTAGTTTCATCTGAGGGATCGCTTATCGTTTTTGCAGGTTTCTAACAGTGATTAATAGAAATAAAAAAACAAGACTGATAAAGTAGATAATATCCCGGCTATCAACAAGTCCGCGGCTCATACTGCGGTAATGAAAATCAATGCCCAGCATCTCGATATAATAATCAGCGCCGCCCTGGAAAATGGGCAGCTTGCTTATGGCGTTAAAACCAAAATAGAGAATAAGGCAGGCAAAGGCACTCAATAAAAAAGCAACTACCGCATTGGCGGTAAAACTGCTGCAGCATAAACTGATGGATGCAAACACCGCAGCCAGGGAATATAAACCAATATAACTACCGGTAATTCCGCCACTGTCAATGCTGCCAGAAGCGCTAAGGCTGTGTATGGTGAAAATATAAATGAATGTTGGAATGATTATGAATAATAACACTAATAATATAGATACATACTTACCGCCCACTATTTGCCAGGAATTAAGGGGTTTGGTTTGCAAAATTTCAAATGTGCCACTCCTTATTTCTTCCGATATAGAACGCATGGTAATGGCTGGTATCAGGAAAACCAAGATCCATGGCGCCAATTCAAAAAACTTATCAAGGGAAGCGTATCCAAAATCAAAAATATTACTGTCTTTTAAGACAAAAAGAAATAGGCCGTTCACCAGCAAAAACAGGATAATGGCAATATACCCGGTGAGATTACTAAAAAACTGGTGCAGTTCTTTTTTACAAATACTGAGCATGATTTTTAAATTGCTGCAATTTACTACTTAGGTTCTAATAAAGAAGAAATGGTGTAAATGCCGATAAAACTGCCATTATTAGAATTTTTTAATTTTTTTTTAAGAATAATGCAGCATTTGTAGAACTCCGTTTGTCATGTTATGAACTGCTTAATCATTGATTTTGATCGTTCATAACTATTGGTCAAGATTTCATTACCAAAACCCGTTTCACAGGTTTTAATTTTTTACGTTAGTTGTTTACCGAAACCAACTGCACAAATCCCGCCTTTCGGCGGGATTATTATTTTTAAATGTCCGATTAGGATAAATTAAAAAGCCCATGAAACATGGGCCATTAGTAATAATTTGAAGCTATACGTTTATCTTGATTCCCGGCCAAACGTGTATCCCAGCTTGATATTAAAAGTAAAATAAGCATCGTTATTTTTAGGATTTCCTCTTATACCCCCTTCTGTTTTTCGATAAATATAACTGTCTGGACCAGTGTTAGTTCTTTGGTTAGAGGATAGATCAAGTGCATTCTGTAAATCTTGTCCCGTAAAGTAGTTAGAAAAAACAGCAGGATTGATATAACGTGTACTTACATCGTCAAGGTAATCTGTTCTTAAAATCCGGTAAAGAAACTCAGCCCTTAAGTTAAACGAAGGAGAAAGTTCGTATTTCACCCCGGCACCAATAGGAAAATTAATTTGCGTGAGACTATAAGGCTTCCGGTCAGGGTATTCAGCAAAACCCTGGCCTTCAAGGCTTAAAGGCTGTAAATCCACAAGCTTACCAGTTCTTGATTTTGCCTGTGGGTTAAAAGAAAAATACCCAATTCCCCCGCATAAATAAGGTGAGAAATAAGGTGGATCCCTGTCCTGGCCCGGCCAATCAACAAAAATAAACAGCGGATATACTTCAGCAATTAAACTGAACTCCGAAATCTTACTTTGGAAACTTAAGTTTCTCTGGTATCTGCCTTGGGAGGTTGTTTTCACATCAGCAAGAAGGCTATCGTATGCTCTAATTTTACCAAAAGTTCCCTCCAGCCTTAAACCAAATTTTTCACTGTACATAGCGCCCAGGTAGATACTATAGTTTGACTGTGTATTACCCAGGTTCAGGTCTTTCACAAAAGGTTTTCCAAGTCCACTG
>CAZDHQ010000506.1:0-4123 GCA_964505135.1 uncultured Ferruginibacter sp. | reverse complement strand
AATTACTTCAACGGGTTCCAAAATTTGAAAGAGTATTTAGGTTGATGGTGCAGCGCAAGTTAGCAGTAACGCAGGACAGGTTAATCAACACCATTGCCAAAAGCGCCCAGGAAAAATATTTGGATTTTTTAGAGCGATATCCCACCATACCACAGCGGGTACCTCAACATTATATCGCTTCTTATCTTGGCATATCACCGGAGTTTTTAAGTAAGGTGAGAACAAAAATGGCCAAACAGAAATAGCAGCAGTTAAATAATATTTACTTCTCTTTCTAATTCCACTTTGTATTTACTATACACAGATTGAAGAATTGCTTCGCTTAAATTGTAAATATCAGTACCTGTTGCATTACCGTAATTTACCAATACCAATGCCTGCTTTGCATGACAGCCGGCATCGCCAATGCGATAACCTTTCCAGCTTGTGTTTTCATCAGGACCTGTATGCTCAATCAACCAACCGGCTGCCAGCTTCACATTCCCGTTTGATAAAGGATAACCAGAAATGGCTGGATACTGCTGTTTTAAATTTTCAAAAACTACTAATGTTACTTCAGGATTTTTAAAAAAGCTGCCGGCGTTACCAATCACAGCAGGATCAGGTAATTTACTGCTGCGTATGTTGATCACCGCCTGGGATATGGCTTGGATACTTAGTTCTTTTATTCCCATCTTTTCTAATTCCTGTTCAATAGCTCCGTAAGAAGTATTAAAGTGCGGCTGCTTACTAAGTTTATACGTAACAGATGTAATGATGAATTGCCCTTTGTATTTTCTTTTGAATACACTTTCACGGTATCCAAAAGCACAGTCATTTAAGTTGAAGGTTACACATTTTTTTTCATCTACATGCAATGCTTCCAACTGATGAAATACATCTTTTATCTCCACACCATAAGCCCCAATATTTTGCATGGGAGATGCGCCAACATTGCCCGGTATCAAAGAAAGATTTTCAAGTCCTGCTAAATTTTTATCAATGCAATACAAAACCAAATCATGCCATCTAACGCCTGCACCTGCTTTGACATAAACATAATCATTGTCTTCATTTGCAATTTCCATTCCGGCAATTTCATTTTTCATCACAAGACCATCAAAATCTTTTGTAAATAAAATATTACTGCCGCCGCCTAATATCATCCTATCAACATCATTTAGTTCCAGTAACTCTTTTGCCTCTTCTACGTTACTAAACCTTGCAAAAGCAGCAGCGTGGACATCCAGCCCAAAGCTGTTGTATTTTTTTAATGATATATTTTTTTCTACCTGCATGGTCAAAAATTATTGGGTGTCAACATCCGGTATAACAGTAACAGATTTAAATCTTTTATCACTCAGCAATAAATTAAAATGGTTGCGGATGATTTTTTTATACTGCTGAATCATTTTCATATCCAATGGAAGCTTAACCAGCAGTTCCATCAGGTATTGATTTCTCACCCGACCAACCACTGGCGCTGCCGGGCCAATCACTAAGTCTTTTAGATCTTTGTTGAGTGCATCTGCCAACTGCTGAGCTGCTTCATCCACCGTTTCTTTCATTTTATGCTTGAGTGTGATAGCAATGATCCTGCTAAACGGGGGATAAAAATATTCCTTTCTTTTCTCCAGTTCAAAAGCATACATTTTTTTGTAATCATGCTGTTGTACAAATTGCAATACAGGATGATTTACCTGTGTTGCCTGTATCAATACTTTGCCCTGTACATCTTTTCTGCCGGCCCTGCCGCTCACCTGCTCCATTAATTGAAACGCTCTTTCATTCACCCTGAAATCTGCAAAGCTCAATAAGCCATCCGCATCTAAAATGCCCACCAGGCCTACTTTTTCAAAGTCAAGTCCTTTCACCACCATTTGCGTGCCTACTAAAATATCAATTCGTTGCTGTTCAAATAATTTAATCAAACTATCATGCGCTGTTTTTCCTTTTACTGAATCCACATCCATTCTCGCCACTTTCATAGAAGGGAATTCAGTATCCAGCAATTCTTCAATTTTTTCTGTACCGAAGTTTTTTTCGATCCAGTTAACAGAGCCACATGCCGGGCATTCAATCAATTTTGGATAAGTAGTACCGCAGTAATGACAGTGCAGCTTGTTGGAAAATTTATGCAGTGTTAAGGTTACATCACAGTTTTTACATTGTGGCAAATAACCGCAAGTACCGCAAATTAAGTAAGGTGAGTAACCTCTCCTGTTTTGAAATAAGATTACCTGCTGGCCAGCAGCAATTGTTTTTTCAATTGCTTCTTTCAATTGTGGTGACAACATTACTTTGCCTTTCTGCGCCACTTTTCTTGTATCCACAATATCTATTGAAGGAAGCAACACACCGGTGAATCTTTCATTCAGGGTAACCAGTCCATACTTTCCCCTGTCTGCATTATAATAAGTTTCCAATGATGGTGTAGCACTGCCCATCAATACTTTTGCATTAAACAACGATGCATAATATACTGCTGTATCTCTTGCATTGTACCTAGGTGATGGATCCTGTTGCTTGAAAGAATGATCATGTTCTTCATCCACCACAATCAATCCTAAATCTTTAAAAGGTAAAAAGATGGCACTTCTTGCGCCCAGCACTATTCTTACTTCACCTGATTTTATTTTATTCCAAAGTTCTACCCTTTCATTGTTATTAAACTTGGAATGATAAATTGCTATGTTACCGCCAAAATGCAATTGCAGCCTGCGGATCATTTGTGCAGTCAGCGCAATCTCAGGCAACAGGTACAAAACCTGTTTGCCTTTATTAAAATACTGTTCAATTAATTTGATGTAGATCTGCGTTTTACCGCTTCCGGTTATACCATGCAATAAACAAACATTATTATGAGCAAAATGCTGGTTTACCTCATCAATGGCTCTTTGCTGCACCTTTGTTAACTGAAAATCAGTTTTCATTTCCTTTGGCAGTGAACGTATGCGGTCAACACTTCGCTTTTCCAGCCATACAATATTTTTATCTGCCAAACCTTTTAACTGAGCTGCAGAAGCGCCTGATTTTTTCAGCAGCATGGATTGTGTTACCTCGCCTTCAGTTTTCATCAAATGCAGGTAGGCCAGCAGCAGTTCCATTTGCTTAGGAGCCTTGCTCCAGTTATTGAGCAATTCACTGAGGGCATCGTCATTGCTGTATTGCGGATTGAGTACAACAAAAATCTCCTTCTTCGTCTTATACCGTTCACTTAATGATTCCCATACTATGCAAACATGTTTCTCAATCAATCTTTTTATTACAGGGTATACATGCGTTACATCCAGTATCTGCTGCACTTCACTTAAAGTGAGTTGTGTTTTTAAAAGCAGGGCTTCTGCCACTAAATATTCATCATTGTCCAGTGCACTAAAATCATCTCCATATTCTTCATTAAACAATACAATGGTTTCACTGCTTAATTTAAAATGAGCCGGTAATGCAGCAGCCATCACTTCTCCCTCACTGCTCATGTAATATTCACTCATCCATGTCCATAATTGCAATTGTTTCTCATACAAAACAGGCTCATCATCCAAAACATTTAAAATAGGTTTGGTTTGATAAGGCGGCACATTATTGCTGATGAGTTTTACAATACCGGCATAGCGCTTATTTTGGCCAAGCACTACTTCTACCCTGCAACCAACATTTATTTTAGCAGCAAAAGATTGCGGAACGGCATAGGTATATGTTTTAGGCAAAGCCAATGGCAGTATCACTTCAGCATAGCAAACAATTGCATTGCTTTCAAGTGCCCATTCATCATTATAAGGAACCGATTGATCCATTAGTTATTTGCTTGCAGTTGCGAAGGTACTTTCCTGCGTATCCAACTGGCATTGTACTCAATTAATTTTTCTTCCATCAAATCATACACCCGCTGTTTTAACATAGGCACATCAACCAATGTTAAGCCTTCTACCGAGACCTCTTCCAAAAAAACGGTTCTTGTTTTTCCCGGATTGATAGAAAAAACATTCCGGTAATTCATCCTGTCATAACAATCTAAAAACAACAATGGCTTGATGGGTGTTTGTGTTTCAATAGCCACTCTAAAAGCACCATCATAAAAACGCTTTAATGGCTTGTGTGTGATATTAAAGGTTCCCTCGGGAGCTATTATCACAGAAACCCC
>CAZDHQ010000505.1:0-4125 GCA_964505135.1 uncultured Ferruginibacter sp. | reverse complement strand
GAGAATATGGTGGCTTGTTAAGTAACAGGAGTTTTGGTGGAACACAAGTGCAGCGTACATTTTATGCTGCCGGTCAAACAGGTCAGCAATTATTATTAGGCGCTTACAGTGCTTTGGAAAGACAAGTTGCTTTGGGCACGGTGAAACAATACAGCCGTCACGAAATGCTGGACGTGGTGATGATTGATGGAAAGGCAAGAGGTATTATTGCAAGAAACCTGGTAACAGGAGAACTGGAACGCCATTTTGGGCATGCGGTATTGTTATGTACTGGTGGATATGGAAACGTGTTTTATTTAAGTACAAACGCCATGGGCAGCAATGTAACTGCCGCATGGAAGGCACATAAAAAAGGAGCGTATTTTGGTAACCCTTGTTTCACTCAAATTCACCCTACATGTATTCCCGTTAGTGGCGACTATCAAAGTAAGCTTACATTGATGAGTGAAAGTTTGCGAAATGATGGACGAATTTGGGTGCCAAAACAAAAGAACGATAACCGCAAGCCTGTAGATATTCCTGAAGAAGAAAGAGATTATTACCTGGAAAGAAGGTATCCTGCTTTTGGTAACCTGGTGCCACGTGACGTAGCATCAAGAGCTGCCAAAGAAAGATGCGATGCCGGTTACGGTGTAGGTACTACTAAATTGGCTGTATACCTTGATTATGCAGATGCGATTAAACGTTATGGAAAAATTGAAGCAGGTAAACAGGGTAATACCAGTGCATCAGAAGCTGAGATCATTGCAATGGGTAAAGAAGTGGTGAAAGAGAAATATGGTAACCTGTTTGAAATGTATGAAAAGATCACAGGTGAAAATCCATACGAAACCCCGATGAGAATTTATCCTGCGGTGCATTATACCATGGGTGGATTGTGGGTAGATTATGAACTACAAACAACGGTAAAAGGTTTGTATGCTTTGGGTGAAGCCAACTTTAGTGATCATGGTGCCAACCGTTTGGGAGCTTCCGCATTGATGCAGGGCTTAGCAGATGGTTACTTTGTTATTCCTTATACATTGGGTAATTATTTGGCTGATGAAATCAGGACAGCGTCTATTCCCACTTCACATCCAGCATTTGAAGAAACAGAAAAAGAAGTACGAGACAGGATTAATACGTTGATGAATATTAAAGGAACTCAAACAGTAGAAAGTTTCCATAAGCGTTTGGGTAAGATCATGTGGGATAAATGCGGAATGGCAAGAAATGAAGAAGGATTGAAACAAGCCATAAAAGAAATACAAGAACTGAAAAAAGAATTCTGGAGCGATGTAAGAATACCTGGTGAGATAAATGAAATGAATCCTGAACTGGACAAAGCCGGAAGGGTAGCAGATTTTATTGAACTGGGAGAATTAATGTGTATCGATGCATTGAATCGCAGAGAAAGCTGTGGTGGTCACTTCCGTGAAGAATCACAAACAGAAGATGGTGAAGCAAAACGTGATGATGAAAACTTTAGCTATGTAGCTGCCTGGAAATATAAAGGCGAAAGCGAGTGGGAACTGGAGAAAGAACCATTGGAGTTTGAGATTGCGAAGCCAACGCAGCGTAGTTACAAGTAAACCTTTTAATGTTTATCAACTGTTGAATGTCTTTATCTATTTATAAACTCTAAAAATGAATCCCCCTTTAGGGGATAGGGGTAAATATGGAACACTACAAGATGAATTTGACCCTCAATGTATGGCGTCAAAAAAACAGCAAAACTGAAGGACGTTTTGAGACTTACCAGGTAAAAGATGTTTCATCAGAAATGTCTTTTTTGGAAATGATTGATGTGCTGAATGAGCAGTTGATTGCTGAAGGAAAAGATCCAATTGCATTTGATCATGATTGCCGCGAAGGTATTTGTGGCGCATGCAGTATGTATATAAATGGTAAAGCACACGGCCCGTGGGCAAACAATACCACTTGCCAATTACACATGAGAGCATTTAAAGATGGCGATACCATTGTGGTAGAACCATGGAGGAGTAAAGCTTTCCCTGTACTGAAAGATTTGATGGTAGACCGCAGTTCATTCGACAGGATTATACGGGCTGGCGGTTATATTTCAGTAAACACTGGTAATGCAGTAGACGCCAATTCAATTCCCATTGAAAAGAAAAAAGCAGATGATGCTTTTGCTGCTGCGGCTTGTATTGGTTGTGGAGCCTGCGTTGCAACTTGTGTTAACGGAAGTGCTATGTTATTTGTGAGTGCCAAAGTTTCTCAATTAGCTTTATTACCACAAGGTGATCCTGAAAGGAAGACAAGGGTAATGAATATGGTGGCACAGATGGACAAAGAAGGATTTGGAAATTGCACCAACACGTACGCTTGCGAAGCTGAATGTCCGAAAGGAATTTCAGTGGCTAACATTGCAAGATTGAACAGGGAATACCTTTCTGCTTCGTTAGCATCAGATGAAGCATAAAAATTTTTAAGCTACTATAAGAAGCCTCCTGCAAAGGAGGTTTTTTTTATTTGCAGCAAATCCAGTGTTTTCAGGCTCTTACACAATAAATATTAACTTTAGCCATTTTAGTTTAAACCCCCGGAGTTGAAATTGAACAGGATACGGCTGTTACTGGCATGCTTATGGGCTGTGCAATTTTGTGCTGCACAGGACAGGCCGTCCAGCAATCTCCGAATAAAAAAAATTCCTGTTACAATTACTCCTTTTCAATTAGATACGCTTAGCGTTTTTTCCAACACGGTTAAAATCGATGGCATCAGTGCTGAACAATATAACATCGATCCCGTAAATGCTACCCTGACCTGGATAAATAAACCAGTTGTAGATAGCGTGACCATCAGCTATCGTGTTTTTCCTTATCGACTTAACCAACCCACCCAGCACAACGATTTTGAAGCCATCAGGAACAATTTCCTGGCTGAAAAGCCTTATGTTTTCAAATATAACAAGCAGGCTGCCGGCATTCTTGACTTTGGCAATTTGAATTACAACGGTAGTTTTGGAAGAGGTATTTCATTTGGTAATAACCAGGACGCTGTGTTGAACTCTAGTATGAACCTGCAGTTGAATGGCTTCATCGGCGATAGCCTTGAACTAACTGCAGCGGTAACGGACAACAATATCCCAATTCAGCCCGATGGCAACACACAAGACTTGCGTGACTTTGACCGCATTTTTCTCCAGGTAAAAAAAAGAACCTGGCAATTGAATTTTGGCGACATTGATATTCGTCAAAGCAAAAACTACTTTCTCAATTTTTATAAACGATTACAGGGAGCTTCCTTCATCACCGATAATAAGATTGGAAAAAATACCAGCAATTCTTTGTTATTAAGCGGCTCTGTAGCAAAAGGAAAATTCAATCGCAATATTTTAAATCCACAGGAAGGAAACCAGGGGCCTTATCGTTTGCAGGGTGCCAATAACGAATTATATTTTACCATACTGGCGGGAACCGAAAGGGTATTCATAGATGGTGAACTGATGCAGCGTGGCGAAGACCAGGATTATGTGATCAATTATAATACGGCTGAGATTACTTTCACGCCAAAACGAATGATTACAAAAGATAAAAGAATACAGGTAGAATTTGAATATGCAGACAGGAATTTTCTTAACTCAAACCTGTACGTAAACAATGAAATTAATTTCAACAATAAATTATTGGTAAGTGTATCTGCATTCTCCAACCAGGACGCAAAAAACTCTCCCATCAATCAAACGCTGGATGCAAAACAAAAGCAGTTTTTAGCAGATGTGGGTGATGGTATTGATACTGCATTTTATTCAGGTGCAGCAACTGACACATTTGCTACGGATAAAATTTTATACAAGAAGATTGACACAGTAATAAATGGCGCAACACATGATTCGATTTATGTGTATGACACTACCAATAGTGAACATCTTTACAATGTTTCTTTCACGTATCTAGGGTCAGGTAAAGGAAATTATGTGCAGTTATTGAATGGAACCAATGGTCGTGTTTTTAAATGGGTATCGCCGGCAGCAGACGGAACCAAACAAGGTGACTGGCAGCCGGTGATTTTATTGGTATCTCCCAAAAAACTACAACTGGCAACTGTTGCCATGGAATATAACGCTAACAAATACACGAAAATAAAATCAGAGTTTGCAGCAAGCAAGTATGATATCAA
>CAZDHQ010000504.1:0-4132 GCA_964505135.1 uncultured Ferruginibacter sp. | reverse complement strand
ATGAAAGAAGGCAGAAGAAAGAGAAAATAAAAAATGTTGCAGCGATACCTAAACCATCTCTTAAAATGGGAAATAATAAATTCACAATCCAGTCTGATACCCACATGGTCATAATACAAACCGACAAAGCTGTTCCACGTATATGCGTTGGAAATATCTCAGTGGAGATTACAAACTTTAATGGTCCTAGTGAAAATGCAAAGAATAAAATAAACAGCATGATACAGGTAAGCATAAGCCATCCTGTGATGTTCAGCATAAAACAGGTAGCTGTTAAAGCCAGTGCCACTGCGGCTGTTAGAGATCCAACAAGGTATAACGGGCGACGTCCCCAGCTATCAACTTTAAAAATAGCAATGAATGTAAACAGCATATTGGCCGCACCTAATATCACCTGGTACAATAATGCATCACTGGTTACAATTCCAGCTGATTTCATAATGGTTGGTCCGTAAAAAATCACACCATTAATACCACTGAATTGTGATAGCGCTGTAAGAATCATGGCAAGTGCCAGCAATTTGCTCAAGGGCAAACGCATCAGTTCTGCAAAGCCCCCTTTCTTTTGAAATGCCATTTCTTTGATAGCAGTTAATTCTGTTTGTGCAACAGCTTCACCGTTTATTTTTGTGAGAATGCTTAACGCTTTTTCATCTTTTCCAAACTGCACCAACCAGCGTGGACTTTCAGGAACAACCAACAACAATAAGGAGAATGCAAGAGCAGGGATCACACCAACAATAAACATTCCTCTCCACACATGTGCGATAAACAACCAGTGAAACAAACCATCAGCACTGCCAGTATAAGCCGCTGCATTGCGTTGCAAAAACAAATTGCTGATATAAGCACAGAGAATACCAATTGTAATTGCCAATTGATAAAACGTAACCAATCTTCCACGTTTATGTGATGGCGCTACTTCAGAAATATAAAGCGGCGAAACATTGGAAGCCACTCCCACTCCCATACCAGCCATGATGCGGAAGAAGATCAACAGGCTATATGCTTCGGCTGAAGCAAAACCAACAGCGCTGATCAAAAACAAAACTGCAGCGATGAACAACACTTTTCTTCTGCCGATACGATCGCTCAGGTAACCGGAGAAAGCAACTCCTGCAATACAACCCAGCAATGCACAGGAAACAAACAAACCTTCCTGTGAAGAGGATAAACCGTATTGCAGTTTCACTGGCTCAATAATTCCACTCACCACTGCCATGTCAAATCCAAAAAGAAACCCACCCAATGCGGCAATGAGTGTAATGAAAGAAATAAAAGACTTTTGTTGTTGTTGCGGCATAAGAATCGTTTTACAAAATCATGGATGTATTAAGTTAACAGCATTCATCTTTCACATAAGCTACCACTACAAATGCTGGTTTATTTGCTTTTTGTTTGATTTGATAAGAACCTGCAGCAGCAGGTACCACAAATGTTTCGGCATAATGAAATACAGATGATTTTCCATTTGCAGTTACTTCCACTTCCTCTCCTTCCACCAGCATACATACATGTGCATGATTGTTGGTTTTCACCTCAACTGTACCTGTAAATTCATAACGGTCAACTGTAAAGAAATGCTCTTCATGTGTGGGGAGTTTAATCTTTCTTCCACTATCCCATTCTGCTTCTGTTAGCGGGTGTGAAATCAATTTTTCATCCACATAATTCCCTTTACGGTCGAAATACAGATTGTTGAATGCATGTTCGATGTTGATGGGCCGTGGCAAACCATTTAGATCAAGCCGTTGCCAATCGTACATTTTAAAGGTGAAGATGTAAGGCGTGTTGCTGATTTCCAGCACGAGATTGTTTACACCCGATGCATGAATGGTTCCGTTGGGAATTAAAAACAAATCATGTTTGGATGCGGGTTTGCGCTGCACATATTTTTCAACATCCAGCTCAACTGCATTTTGCTGTGCATTGATGAGTGCTGATTTAAATTCATCTGCATCAATCGTTTCCTGGAAGCCGAGGTAGACAGCAGAACTCGGTTCGCAGTCAAGAATATAATAGGTTTCATCCTGTGTAAAATTCTCTCCAAACTTTTCTTGGATATAAGCAGGACGTGGATGACATTGAACAGAAAGATTGCCTCCATTGTATGTATCCAGAAAGTCAAAACGGATTGGAAATTCGTTCTGGAAACGTTTTGCGGCTTTACCTAAAATGTTTTTGTTATTGCAATACATAAGGAAATCGAACGATACTTCCATCAAATAACCATCAGATTCAATTACAATTCCGTTTTCAGGACTGATCAGTTCAAAAGACCAGGCATAATTCACTTCATCTTTATTCAGACCTGTTAGATGTTTTTTCATCCATTCACCACCCCATACACCTGCTTCAAACCATGGTCTTGCACGAAATGGATGTTCAGTAATGTTGTTTAATGTGTTCCTGAAATCGTCGCCGTTCATCCATGTTATTTCATTGATGCGTTGCTCATCAACAATACAATCAATTGTTGAAAGCAGTTGTTCTTTATGTTTATTCAGCACAGGCCAGTCGGCGAAATAAAACCGCTTGTACATCTGTGAATATGCAATTGAATCAACTGCACCAATATTGTTGATGCTGCCTGCCCGCATGCGGTACTGAATTTCATTTTTAGGAACATCAACATAAACCTGCATGCCTTTCCAGTTGCTCAAAGCAGCACCAGTTCCATATACAATACAAATGTCTGCTGCTGTTTCAGGCTGCAGGAGTTGCAGTTTTTCTAAATCAAAAAAATCATTGAGCGTTCCAGTATATTTTTTTCCAAAAACCGGGTCATCACCATTCAAAGATTCAACAAGCATGCTGTTGATTTTTCCAGACGAATGAAGACATGAATTGATATCGTACCAATAGACTTTTTTGTTAAGCGAACTCAATGCAGCCTGCAACTGTTTCCTGAATTCTTCCCACAACACACCAACATAGCCATCAATCACGACTATTTTTTGATTGCTTATTTTTTCAGCAAGTGATTCAAATCCTTTGTAAACGGTAAAGTTAGATTGATAAGAAGGGAAAACGGTGTAGCCAGTATTCTGCTGTTTACTTACAGGCAATAATGGTTGTGTTGTTTTGCGGAAGGCTTTGATTGCATCCTCAGCAGTTTGCTTAATACCAGGCTCTTCTGCAATCAATGCAGCACCGGTTAAAATACATTCTTCTGCATCATTGCAATAGGTAATTTTCAATCCTGTATTATAATTCTGCAGTTCTGCCATCATAGATGAACCAAACAAATGATTGGCTCTTGCAATGTTGCCGCCAATCATGATTTCGTCACACTCAAATTTTTTTAACCATGGTAATAGAAAGGCCCCGAGGTTATATCCAAACTCATGAAATAATTGTTTAGAAAGATCCGTATCCGCCAATGCCAATTCTTTTACAGATGCAATGGTTTCTCCTGTCCTTCTTTTGTATTCACTCAAAAACCAGCGAATAGAAATATATTCTTCTGATGTTGATTCCAAATAAGGTTGATCGTACAATGTACCCGTTGCAGGAATTGATTCATCACTGATCAATAATTTCCCATCTTTCATAAATGCAGCACCAAGGCCCGTTCCCAATGTGAGAAAAACGGTTCGTTTACTTTTTAAACAATGCCGGTGATAAGCACCAATGGCAAAGCAATGTGCATCGTTCATAAATGCAAAAGGCAAGTCATGCAAACCAGTTAGAGTTTTTAGCGCCTGCTTTACATGCATACCAAATGTGGATTGAAATTTTCCGCCCACACCAGTGATGGTGCTTACGCCTTTATCATAGTCAAAGGGACCGGGAAATGCAAGCCCCACTGCGGATATCTCTTTCTCAACTTCAACAATATCTTTTATAATGGCGGCTATTGATTCCATGATTTCATTTGCGGAACCATAGCTGTTGATCTCTTTACGCAGAAGCTGCAGCGGCTGAACACCATCTATACCTGTATCAATTACACTAGCTGTTGCATGGCTTCCGCCAATATCAATTCCAATTCTTTTCATCTTATGTTGTTCTTTTAATTTCTATGCTATAGGTAAACCAATCGCTGCGGTAATAGCAGGTATTGTATTCAATGGGTTTACGTCCGGCGTCCAGCACCAGTCTCTTTCTTTCCATTACCGGCATGCCTTTT
>CAZDHQ010000503.1:0-4143 GCA_964505135.1 uncultured Ferruginibacter sp. | reverse complement strand
GGTTGTACATAGCAAATTTCGATGGGAGCGCTAACCAACGACCTCCGAATTCAATCGAAACAGTAAGAAGCAAAAAAGGGACAAAATACATTAGTAGTTTGTCCCTTTTTTTTATATAGAAGAAAATTGAGAAAAATAATGCAACGATTTCGAAAATTAGGCCAATAGATAAATTCATATAGAAATCGGCGAAAAATGATATTATTAAGGAAGAAGATCAGCATGATTCAAAAACTGATCAAGATCTTCTAAAATTCCATCATTTCTTCTGCCATAAGTAGGTGCAGGCATATTGTTACCAGTTAAGAAAACTGTTAGCCTTCCATAATCCTTTGATTTTACAGGTGCTGCTCCTCTACCATATACACCAAAGTTTATATAAATTATATCAGACTTGTGTTTTGCCTGTAAGCCATTAATAAAAGCGATTAAATCCTTGGCTTTAAAAGCAACTTTTTGAGATTGGTTTTCATCATCACCATATTTTTTAACATAATTTGCAGCTAAAGCGGCTGCGTAGGACGAGTTGATAGATCCTGCATAAGGACCACTTCCTGCAGTACCCACAACTCTTTCATCAGATGTGGCTGTTGTATCTTCTGTAGCAGCTGCCTGCTCTTTCTGGCAGGAACTAAACAGAACTGTTACAAGCATAATAGTTCCAAAAAGGAATACAAGCTTTTTCATAAGTCTTAATTTAGGTGGGGGGCTATCTAAAACAGCACACCGATAATATATAACTGCAAGTTAAGAAATCCCTGATTTTAACAGGGTGTTTATTATGAAGGAATATGAAAAAAATCTATTAAATTAATGATAATCAATTGTTTAATAGTGTTTGATTGATAAAAAAACGGTGTTTTCAACGCGTAAAAAACGGTGTTTTCCTCGTTTTTTGCGTTTTTCATCGTTTTTCCTGCCCTTTCCTATCGGCCATTTTATTCTACACCGGGCCTTCCGGTTATCTGAATTGCAGCTATTTGCGGGAATGGGATCTTTGCATTCAGTTATTATATCTGGACTACACAATTCATAGACATTTGTCTATGCCCCCCTCAATTGTAACGACCCTTTCATGCACTTTTTGATCGAAAAACCGGTTACCAGCCAAACCACCCCAGCAATGAGTAGTGCTGCCAGAGTGGTAGTGATGTCTGGTAGCCTGCTAAGGAAAATTCCCTGTTGCGTTAATTGCCTATACAACAGGAATTGAATAATGCCTACCATACAAAAAGATACTAAAATAATGACCAGTGTGCCTGGTAGAAAACGCAAAAACAGAAAACCTCTTAGCTGTGAAGGGGAGGTTCCTAACGTGATTAATAAACGGATATCTTCGCGCGAAGAGGCAACTGTTAACTGTATGAATAAGGTAAATACCAACAATGCAAACGAAAACAGAATGATACCGGTAATCCCCGAGATACTTACCACTGTATCCACTACACGGCGGTATTTACTGAATCTTGTTTTGTCTGCATCTGTGGAAAGATTTTTCCCTTTCAGATAAGCTGTCAGCTGCGGATTGCCCGCATCCCTGGTTTTAATGATGACTCTGGAAGGTTTTAGGTCCTGTTTCTTTCCAAAAACAGTATTTCCCCAGTTCATAAACTCTTCTGGTACCAGCAGAGATGAGATCCGGTCGCTGAACCCAACTACACGCCCATTAAATGTGACCATCCCCTTAGGCCCATATACATTCACCTTAAATACAATCATCTTTACCACCTGCTGTGTTAACTGCGGCAAATTCTGCGAAAAAGAAAACTGGAAATTGTAAAAATCCAGAAACATATTTGGCGCTATAATAGGAATGAACATCGCATTTTCATTCCAAGTCCAATCCTTTGCAGTAATATCGATGAATTCTTTGGGAACACTTTCAAAAGCAATATCTGTGTAAAAAGGGAACCGGTCACTGGCACTCTGTATAGATGCTTTGAAACGACTGGGCGTAAGTAATCCTACAGATTCCACATACACCTGATTCTGCAGATCCTTAATCTCACTTTCAGTTAATCCGGTTGCTCCCAGATTCTGATCAGTAATGGTTTTATTAATGACCAGAAAATTAGCCACACTATCCCTGTTATTCTTACTGTATAAAAGATCCCGGTAGTCTGCCTGAAGTTGCACAGCAGCCAGGATCAATATGATGGCAAAAGATAATCCTGTCATTGCCATTATATACCGACTACGGCCTGTGCCGGAGCGGATGATCTTTTTTAGCAAGACATTCAATCCATGCATATAATCTGTGTTTCTTTATAAGTGTAATTGCCTGCTATACACAAAATGATTGTCTTCATCCAGGTCAGTGATGATGAAACCCGCGTCTCGTTTCCGGCACTCTCTTGCAATCAGGGCAGCTGCTTTTTTGGTGTTCTCAATATCCAAATGACTAAAAGGCTCATCCATGATCAGCCATTCGAAAGGCTGCATCAGTGACCGTATGATCGCTATGCGCTGTTGTTCGCCATAACTGCAGAGACCAGCCTCCTGATCCAGGATTTTTTCAATACCCAGTTCTGAAGCCATTTCATTAATCACCGATGATGCATAAAAAGGTTCCTGCATCACCCGCTTCAGCTCAATATTCTCTCTGGCAGTAAGCTGCGGAAATAAACGAAGATCCTGGAAAATGATACTTACCTGCTTTTGTCTGAGTAAGGCCAGCGCATCCCCGGTGATCGCTGTTGCTGGGCGATCATCCAGCACTATGTTACCTTCATAATCATGACGGAGCTGGTATAGAATATGAACCAATGTGGTTTTACCTGTTCCACTGGGGGCTTTAATTTTGATATATTCTCCCTGTGTAAACTGTACAGATGTATTCCATATAGCAGAACCGTTTTGCGAAAAACGGTCTTTTAAAGGAGTAGGAATGATATGGTCCAGCTGAATTTTCATTGATATAATGAATCGAAATAATAAAGTCCTGCCTGGCAGGACCCTATTATTGTAAACATAACAAAGTTATTAATTGGTTCGTATGATGGCAGGTACTCCGCCCGGAAATAATTTTTCTTCCGATTCCTTTTCACGTTTTGCCTGCAGCCTCATGTCTACTGCTATATCTGTTAGCAGGCTGGTTAAAGTTACCAGACTGTTTTGTTTTTCATTCTGCATCCGGACTTCCAGCGCGGCTTTTACAGACTTGCCATCAAAATTATCTGATGTGGCCAGCACATCTTTAAACGTATTCTTAGCAGTAGTTAAAGATTGTTGAAAACCTGCTGGTGCATCTTTACTGAAGCCGTTAAGTGTATTCGCAATATCAAAATAAAACACGGTTGATTTTCCTTTAAAGCGGTCAAGTGCTTCTTTATTGATAGCTACTTTACTGCTTTGTGACATATAGGCCGCATAAGTGACAGAGTCGCTGGCGATCACCAGGTTTTTATCATCGGCCTGAATATACAAGCCCATAAATGTAAACAGGTTACCTGCTTTGTATACATTGTTTTGTTTCACCAGTACACCCTGTTCCACCGCCTTATCCATCACTTTTGCAAAACTGACTTTATCGCCCACTGGCGCACTCAGTATCATTTTACCGACAGGCTTTTTGCGTAACATACTACGCTCATCCTGTTTGGCTTCAGGTTCTGTAGTGGTGGTACCCATATCTGATACAATCACTGCAATATCTCCCTTTAATGATTTATACAGGTCCTGGCTGCTCAGCCCGCTTTTTTCAAGGAAGTTATTGACGAGCCCTTCCACTTCCAGCTGCTTCAGTAAACCACCGAAAATTTCAGGGTTAAATGCTGCCAGCATGATGCCGTTGATATTCTGTGATGGATAATGCTCCAGCATAGATAGATTCACAGTTGGACCTGCATACTGTTTTAATACACTGCTGAGTAATTGGTTGGTATAACTGGTTGATTTAGCCAGGATCCGCCCATCTTCAAAACTCAAGGTAGCAGTGGCATAATTGTCTTTTATCAACTCTTCCAGTTTGGGTAACTGAAAAGACATCATACTTAATGCCGCCAGCGAGCTGTTAGCACTGGTAAACACATAACCATCTGCTTTTTCTTTGAACATATCCGTAAAAACAGAGAGGTCGGCCAGTGACTCTTTGATAGACTGCGTAAAGTAATGAGCCACTTCCTGTTTCATCTCTGCTTCTAT
>CAZDHQ010000502.1:2631-4148 GCA_964505135.1 uncultured Ferruginibacter sp. | reverse complement strand
CAACTTTTGGTTGAGGAATTTTAAAATACCAATTCTTAAAACTGGAAAACTTGCTTTTTAAGCAATATTTTAGGTTGATAAATAAAAGCTTTTCTAACTTCCGGAAGTAATATATGTTACAAGGGTAATCAGATCTTCCCTTGATTTAAAAGAGGGCTTTTTATCAGTTAAATAGTTTTTTAATTTGTTTTCGTCCTTGTTAAATATTTTAAACAGGTTTTTGCGGCTCACTTCATACACTGTGTTATTCTCATCCAGCAATACAAACTCAGTTTTTGGGTACAGGGTAATAATATCGTTTGGAGACAAATTTAATTTTTGGCCAATATGGTTTGTTGAATTAGGTAGTATATATGCCTGGTGACTTAATCCACTACTTTCTACCTTTTTTCCATAACCTACTTCCCGTTCTTTTGTTTCAGTAAAAAAGTGTGCAGTGGCTATTTTGATATTATTGATGGTTGTATCCACTTTTACAAAGCGATCCGTGGCAAAATAGAATTCATCGTTGTTTACCTGCACTACTTTCACTAATTCAGGTTCAGCCAGGGCAAGGGTATCACCGGAAGGCGCTATAAATACAATTTCCTGGTAAAGCCTGTTATAATTTAACTTAACAGTGGAGCCAGTATTATTTTTCATAATTACATAGCCCGTTTTGAAATCTGTATACTCGTAAATTTCTGATAACGGAATTTTTTGAACAAAGGTTTCGTCTGGGTTAATGGTGTAAGATCTTGCACTTTGAGAAAATAATTGTGAACATCCTAATGAAAAGAATAATAGAAAAAATTGTTTCATGTGCTTTTGTTTTTTGGGTGTTTAACGCTTTATAAAAATAAATAAAATACTGTGATTCTTACAAGCAAATCAGGCTGTTTAAATCAGTGTAAAAATCTTCTGACTATATTTTCTTCTTTGGCTTTGCTGTAGTTTTTTTCTTTTCAGCCGACTTTTCTGTGCTGTCTTCTTCTGCGGGTAAATTGTTTTTAAGGTTGGCTTCAATGGTATTTCCTTCTGCATCCTTTACAGGAGCAGGCACCGGCTCTTTACCGAGTTCGGTTACCTGCGTAAACAATTTATCAATATGCACCCATTTACCGTTTTGCCATTTAAATGCTTCATAGTCTCCATCGGGAACATAAGTCCATTTTTTGTTAGGTTCATTGGTTTCTGACTCCAGGTGCTCCATTACAATCATCTTTAAGTCTTCATCCCAGGTTAATCTTGGGCCTCCATCTTTTTTGTATTCCATAACATACCGATTGATAGCACTTTTTTTTGCATCTTTATCGAAGCTAAAATAGCGTCCTCCAAAAACAGGCTCCCCGTTTACAAAAGTTAGTACTTCAATGATCTTACGGTTACTGCGGATATTGTTTTCATCATAGCCAAGTAAGGTGTAATACTGTTGGTTATTATTCTTTGTCTGGATAATTTTATAATATACTGCACCAATCCAACCTCTGTTATCACCTACAGTATCCATCAGGTTAGCTGTAACATCAGATTTATCA
>CAZDHQ010000502.1:1333-2621 GCA_964505135.1 uncultured Ferruginibacter sp. | reverse complement strand
AAAGGAAACAATTTTAAAGAGCCATCTTTGGTATTCATTTGAATGGCTCCATGTTGCCTAACCAGGTTTTCATTCACCACCATTTGCCAGGTAAAAATTCTAAAGCTGCTATCGGGGGCGTATAATTTTGAAATCGTTTCAAGGGAATCAAAAGGGTAGTGGAAAGAATTGTTTATTTTTAATGACTTCACAAATGCTTTTGTAAAACTGCTATCTGCATTAAAACGAACTGTAGCGCTGGTGCCGGTAATGATCTTGGTTGCCAAAATTTTTAAAGAGTCTTCGCCTTTCTGTAATGTCTTTATATCTAAAGTCTGGCTTATGGCAGCCGTTTCAAGACTAATTAACAATACAAAACCCAGGAGTTGCTTCATGCAGTAAAATTAAAACGAATTGTATGGTTTAATGTAAATGTAAAAGAATCGATTGAATTTTAACGATTGATTATAGCGCTTTGGCAAAATCAAGAAGTGATGGAAAAATAAAGTCTACTTTTTCATCTTCAATAGTAATGTCTTTCCTGGTGGTGGGTAAAAAAACTGTGATGGCGCCAATATTGCGGCCAAAGCCCATATCGCCAGGTGTATTCCCTACCATGATGCTTTTATTAAAATCAATTGAGGGGAAATCTTTTTTAGCCTGGAGGGCCATGCCTGGATTGGGTTTTCGGTTTGGGCTTGCATTGTCTAAATCACCGCAAAAATAAATTTGATCAATCCTGCCTCCCGAGATATTGATTTCAGCCAGCATGTTTTGATGAATGTTTGTTAATTCTTCCGGTAATGTTTCACCCTTTGCAATGCCCCGCTGGTTGGTAACAACAAATATTTTTCCAAAGATGTTATCAAAAATTTTAAGCGCTTCCTTAACGCCCTCCTGGAAAACAAACTCGTTCCAGTGATTTATATAACCGCCTTCTTTTTCTATATTGATTACACCATCACGATCAAGAAAAAGGGTCCAGCTTTTATCAAACGCTTTAAAATCTATTTTCAATATTTATCCGGTTTAATTAAAGTTAAGCAGCTCTTTTTGTGCTCTTTCAAAATCGGCGGGTATGCCAATGTCAATAAAATATTTATCCTGGCTGATACCATAGATTTTACCCTTATCTACACTTTTTTCTAAATAATCCTTTTCAAAAGAAAATTTCCCCGGTAAATCTTCCAGCAAAAATGCCGCTGCATTTATTAAATACATCCCTCCGTTAATCAATCCCTGTTTATAAAATTGCTTTTCCTTAAAATGGGTTACCCGGCCTGTATCGTTCAATTCAACCACACCATAA
>CAZDHQ010000502.1:0-1323 GCA_964505135.1 uncultured Ferruginibacter sp. | reverse complement strand
TGGGCTTGAGACATAAGGTGCTGGAAGCTCCTTCGCTATTGTGTTTACGGTCAAGTGCAGCAACATCAATGCTGAATAATGTATCACCGTTTAATACCAACACATTTTTTTCACTTGCTTTTACTGCAGCTATTTTTATTGCCCCACCTGTGCCCAAAGGTTCTGACTCAATGGATAATTGATAATTGAGCTCTGGGTAATTTTCTTTTAAGAATGTCTCAATGGCTTCACTCATAAAGCCAAGTGAAAAAATAAATTTATCTACCTGCTGCTTAAGTAAGTGCTCTATTACATAATAAAGAAAAGGATGACCTGCCACAGGCGCCATGCATTTGGGTACATCATTTATCACGGAACGCAACCTTGTACCCAATCCGCCTGCAAGAATAATGGCTTCCATATTATTTGCTGAATAATTTTTCTTCTACCAATTGGCAAACGATATGCCCCAGCAGCATGTGGCATTCCTGTATTCTTGGTGTATCTGTAGAGGGAATATTGATGAGATGATCAGATAATGATTTCATAGCGCCACCAGTTTCGCCTGTAAAACCAATGGTGATCATTTCTTTTTCTTTTGCAATCTTAAAAGCTTCCACAATATTTTTACTATTGCCGGAGGTGCTCAGCCCAATCAAAATATCACCTTTTGTTCCGATACCCTGTACCAATCTTGCATAAATCAAATCATAACTATAATCATTGGCAACAGCAGTTAAATAACTGGTGTTGCAATGCAGTGCTTCCGCAGGCAATGCCGCCCTGTCTATATAAAACCTTCCGCTGAATTCTGCGGCCAAATGCTGTGCATCAGCAGCGCTGCCGCCATTGCCGCAAAACAATACTTTGTTACCGGCTTTAAATGCATCAACAATTAATTCAACAGATTTTTGTACAGCTTTAATGATTTGTTCATCAGCTAAAACTTGCTGCTTTAATGAGATAGAGGAGGATATGAGGTCGGTTATTTTGCTCTCCATAATTATGCGACTTCTAATGCGGTAAAAAGAAAGTTATTGGATGCTGCTATTGGTTTTAGGTCGATGTAATAAGATTCAGTGAAGTTTTTTACAGCTAAAAATTCATGTGTTGGTACGCAAAATTCGTCAAAGAAAATAATATCACCCTTTTTCAAATAAGAAGCGAAAGATGTTAATGTATATAATGTTGAGGTATACAAATCTGCATCCATGTGAATGACCGTTAAAGTATCATTTTTAAATGATTGCAAAAATCCGGGCAGAGTTTGCTGAAAAAGACCTTGGTAAAATTTAGCTCTTTTATCTTCAGTTTTTAAAACTTCGTTTCCATTATTCATTTCAC
>CAZDHQ010000501.1:1702-4148 GCA_964505135.1 uncultured Ferruginibacter sp. | reverse complement strand
TAGTAATTGTGATCATATTGTTTGTTTGATTGTGTTTTAAAAATATTGTTATTAATATTCCAGCATTATGCTGCCTGGCAATAGCGTTAATTGATATTCTGCAAGTTTATTGCTGCCCACTTCCGCATTTTCAGCATCCTGTTGTAAATCACTTACAATGCATTTTGTACTGCAATAAATTTTTCTTTCTCCTGAAGCACCTACCATACTGATGATTAAAAATAGCATCAGCAGTTTGAGTGATTTTGGTATCATAAAATTCTCTTTAATTGGTTTGTAATGGTGAAACGATGTGTTGCTACAGAAGTTACTTCTATTGCTTTTTCAGCACCAGTTCCTGTATGTTGCCATAATTCTCATAGCTGTTGGTAATTACCTTATCCCCCGCTTTCAATCCCTGCAATACTTCAAAATAGTCTGGATTTTGGTTGCCCAACTGTATATCTACTTTATAGGCCATTGTGCCGGCTTCATTTACTTTAAATATCCAGTTACCACCTGTTTGCTGGTAAAAGCCGCCCCTTGGCACCAATACTGCTCTTCTTTCGTCGCTTAGGTTGAGTCCAATTTGTAAGGTTTGTCCTTTACGGATGGATGGTGGCACTGCATCGGTAAACTGCATATCCACCTGAAATCTGCCTGCAGTAACCTGTGTGTATACTTTCTTAATCACCAGGTCATAGTTTTTCCCAGCAATGCTTGCATTTCCTTTCAATCCTGTGAATACCCTTGATATATAATGTTCATCCACATCTACCCTTACTTTGTATCCGCTCATTACGTCTATCTGGCCCAATGCCTGGCCCTGATTTTTGTTTTGACCAATTTCTGCATCCAGTGCAGTTAACTGACCATCCACCGGAGCTCTTACTATCAGGTCGCCTACTTTCTTACGCATCAGCTCCAGTGTTTTCTTCATTTGGGCATAAGACTCTGTCATTTGGTTCACCTGTTGCTTCATGCTGGCAGCATCCGTCTTCATAATATCTTCTGTAAGCTTTTTCCTGCGTACCTGGTACTCATACAGGTTTTTACTGCTCTGAAATTCCTGCAGGCCAATGGCTTTTTGATCGTATAATTTCTTATTTACGTTATACAGGCGTTCTGCTTCCTTTAAAGCATTGTCAACTTCTGCATCCTGGTTTTGCCTGTTGATGGAGTTTTGCTCTGCATTGTTTTTACTGATCTGCATTTGCGTAAGCACATTAAACACCTGCGTTTCCTGGTTGGCTAACTGCAGTTCCAGGTCGGTATTGCTTAATCTTAATATCGGCTGGCCTGCCTTCATCATAGTGCCGTCTTCTACATATTTCTCTTCTACCCTTCCGCCTTCCATAGCATCCAGGTAAATAGTAGTAATAGGCAGCACCACTCCATTAACGGGGATAAACTCCTTGAAAGGACCCTCTTTTACTTCGCTGATGGTAATCCTGTCTGTTTCTACGTTTAGTTTTGATTTGCCCGATGTAAAGAATACACTTGCAAATACCAGTAAAATGATGGCCACAATGCCGCCGATGGTTACGATCCTTTTTGTGTTCCAGTATTTTTTTTCAATTACCCTGTCCATTTTTCTTCTTTTAAACTTGAGTACCTGTTAGTCTTGTTGATGCAGTTTGGATATGGTTCCTACAAAGCTATGCCAATTTGCAACTTAAAGATTATCAATTGTTTGAAAAGGTTTTTAGCTTTTTACTGTACGTTAACGATACAAAATGTGTTCGCTTTTGATACACTGGTTATCAGTTGGTTTTAGGTACGCTAAAACCAACTGATAAGTGCTACCCAATGAATCTTCTTTTGCTAAAAGTTCTTCTTTGGCGGTGTACTGCCCACAGGTCTGCAGAGCTGAATATTTTTTCCGGTTCCTGTAAAATAATTACCGGAGCAATTGTTTCATCTACAATAGTAGTGATGGCTTTTAATTGTTGTTTACTTAAGTTGGTAAACAAGATGTTTGATAAACGTTTCATGGCTGTATGTTTTTTAATTTTTAAAATATTTGTTTGATACAATGATTATCAAAGACGTGCCAAAAGATAAATCAGTTGATAATCAACAATTTATATTATCTTTCCTCCGGCACGGTGTACGCTTTCGATACAAACAGTATCCTCTTTTGATACACTATATCGGCTTATGCTTTAAAAAATAGATCAGCGGCCTTTTTAGCAGCAGTTTTTTCCCGCAGATGTAAAATTTGTCCATAAAGAGGAAAATTAAAATATTAGTTCTTTCCCAAATTAATGAAAATGAATAGATTATGTTTTGGCACAACCTTAGAACAACAGAGATCACAAAACGTACCTCAAATGAAATTTTTTTCAACGCTTATTATAAGTATTATGCATACCATCTTTTCGATGTATCTTAAAGTTTAATGGCTGTTGACAAACAAACCCATAAAAAGCTAAATCTCCACATTCGTCGCAAGCTCCCATTTTTT
>CAZDHQ010000501.1:0-1692 GCA_964505135.1 uncultured Ferruginibacter sp. | reverse complement strand
TAAGTATTCTTTGTTTTGCAACAGCCAATGCAAAAGAGACTATATCAAGTGTTGAGATCACTAATACAACTGTAATACCATCCACCACACTTAGCACAGGCGATGATGAAAGTACTGTGGTACTAAACTGGACAGCTACCAATGAAAAAAGCAACGTTCGTTACGAGATTGAGCGTTCGTTTTACAGCAATAATTTTACTCCTATAGCCACTTTGGTAATTCCTTTTGCAAACGGTGAAGAAAACAGTTACAGTATTAGCGATAAAGCAGCCGAATTAACAGGAAGGGCTGTTGCTTATTACCGCATAAAGCAGATAGCTGAAGATGGTACTGTTATCTACAGTAATGTAAAAGTGGTGAGTCTTAAAGAAACTAACTCAAACAAAGTACAATCAACTAGCAACATTTATTTTTCTGCTGCACAAAATGGCAAGGCAGTGGTAACAATTAAAACAGTTACAGGCAGCATTGCAAAAGTCATCAACACCATCGTTGCTAAGGGCAACAATACACTAGACATTAGCACTGAAAACGGAATTAAAAAAGGGATGTATGTAACCGAAGTAACAGTGAATGGAGAACTGGTTGCTACACAAAAAATAATTATAGAATAAGATAACTGAAAAGTTAAAAACCGAGCACAAACCACCTGGAAATTCCGGGTGTTTTGTGTTTTCATTGATTCATTGAAAATCAATAAAATACCAATTCTAACGCTGCATTTTTCTTTCAACTTTTTACTACAATATATTCGGGAAAAAAGCCGTTATATAAGGCGTGTATAAAAGGTGCTGTCATCAAAACATCTGTTCATAAAGCAATGAATAGACACATTTAAAAAATTTACATCATATAAAAGACGGGAAATAGAATAGTAGTATAATTCAAGAATCCTTTGGGCTTAAGCCAATACCGGGGAATGCCTGGTAAAATGAAAACCTAAGAAACTATGAAACCACGTTTACTTACGCTAACGAAGGCGGTGTATAAAGCACTGCTTTTAGTTGTTTGTATTATGGCCTATGCAGGATCTTCTATGGGCCAGGTAGTAACCACAGACCTGTATCTGGCAGACTCAGCAAAACTTGATAGAATAGATCCGGTAGCGGCTGGCAATTCCACCACGGCACAGTCTATTTCGCTGGTTCCAACTGCCAAATATATATATGCCTTCAGAGGTGGTTCCAGGATTGACTTTTGGCGATATGATGTAGCGGCTAATGCGTGGACAGCGATGGCTACTACTCCCGGTACTGTATCGAGAGGTGGAGCATTAACAACAGACGGAACGTATATTTATGCACTCCGGGGCGCCGCAACGGATTTTTGGCGTTATAATCCTTCCACCAACTCATGGGCATCTATGGCAAGCTTACCTGCTGCTGTTTATGGCGGCGGCTCCCTGGTATGTGTAAACGGAGCCATTTATGCCACAAGGGGAAGCAGCAGCCAAACATTTTGGAAATACAGCATTGCTACCAATAGCTGGACGGCAGTAGCCAATACACCATCTCCTGTGGACTGGGGCGGTGCACTTACTACAGATGGTACAGACATTTATGCGCTTAAAGGTTTATCTACCACCACCTTTTGGAAGTATACAGTATCAACAAATACCTGGTCTGCACTGGCTTCTACACCCGGCGCTATCAGTGGTGGCGGTTCTTTAAGCTTTGATGGATCTTCAGTTTT
>CAZDHQ010000500.1:0-4178 GCA_964505135.1 uncultured Ferruginibacter sp. | reverse complement strand
TGTGCATAAATCAAAATAATCATTACATTTGCCAATACCCTCAAAGTTTAAAACAATGAAAAACAAAATCAATGTTTTCATAGCCTCGGTAGCTATTGTTTCTCTTGCCAGTTGTAGTAAAAACAACAAAGGCGGAGGCGGAGGACTTCCGAACGATGGACAGCTGCATGGCGTGGCCCCTGCTTCTAAATGGACGCTTCCCAAACCTCCAGGAATGGTGTATGTTCCTTCTGGTACTTTTCACATGGGTCCAAGTGATGAAGATATCAATTATGCGTACACAGCCCGTAACAAACAAGTGTCTATAAACGGCTTCTGGATGGATGCTACTGAAATTACCAACAATGAGTACCGCCAGTTTACCAATTGGGTAAGAGATTCCATCGCTGCAAAAGAAATGGGATTCATTAAACAGGGTAAAGACGGTAATGAATACATTGACTGGACCAAAGCAAAAACCATCAAGTGGGGTGATAAAGCTACCCTTGAAAAAATCGACAAATTAATTTTCACTCCTGATAACAGAATTTTTGGTAAAAAAGAAATTGATCCTTCTAAGCTGGTTTACCATTCTGAGACCTTCGATTACAAAGAAGCTTCCAAAAGAGAAAATGCAGATGTACAGCGTTCAAAGTTTATTGTGAAGAAAGATGTAATGATCTATCCTGATACCTTGTGCTGGGTAAGAGATTTCTCTTATGCTTACAATGAACCAATGTCAAAAAAATATTACAGTCACCCTGCTTTTGGTAATTATCCTGTAGTAGGCGTTAACTGGAAACAGGCCACTGCATTCTGCGAATGGCGTACGATATTGTTAAACTCATTTTTGACCTCTAAAAACAGGGCTACTGAATCAGACTTTAGGTTACCAACCGAAGCTCAGTGGGAATATGCTGCACGTGGTGGCCGTTCTCAATCTCCATTCCCATGGGGTGGTCCTTACTTAAGAAACAAAAAAGGATGCTTGCTGGCTAACTTTAAGCCTGGCCGTGGTAACTACCCTGAAGACGGTGGCTTTTACACTGTAAGAGCTGATGCTTACTGGCCAAATGATTTCGGTCTTTATAACATGAGTGGTAACGTAGCTGAATGGACATCATCATTATTTTATGAAGGTGGCTATTCTTTCCAGCACGACATGAACCCAGACATTCGCTGGAATGCTAAAGACTCTGATCCTCCAAGAATGAAAAGAAAAGTAATACGTGGTGGTAGCTGGAAAGATGTAGGATACTTCCTTCAGACAAGTACACGTAGTTACGAATACCAGGATACTTCTAAATCATACATTGGCTTCCGCTGTGTGATAGATTTACCCCCAGGAATGAAGCGTGGTAAATAAACACTACTACACCCCCGTTCTTAGTTTTCCATCACCAACTGTTTAATAGTAGAAATTAATCTTTATGACCTCTTTACTCGTAAAGATTAATTTCTATTCCATCAAGCAAAGTGAACTATTATTTTAAAATAACAACCCCCAATTAAAAAATCTAAATCTTAAAATCATGGCTGCTAGAAAAAGAACTTTTTTAACCCTAATAGATGTATTAGTAAGTGCAGGTGCTGCGGTAATCATTTTTGCTGCATGGGCAAAAATTACTCACCAGTCTTACGCTAACTCAATGCTTACTATTGGTATGTGGACAGAAACCGCAATTTTTGCTGTATACGCAATTATTGAATGGGTAAAACCAAAATCTCATGACGAAGATGTAGTGGCTGCTCCAGTTCCTGCTGGAAACCCTGCTTTAAAATCTTTGGACAAAATGATCCAGGAAGCTGACATCACTCCAGTAAACCTGAAGAAATTAGGTGAAGGCTTTAACAAATTAGGTAACACTGTAAATGGTTTGGCTGATGTAAGCGACGTAGTAAAATCTACCGGCGACTTCAGCGCTAAAACAAAAGAAGCTACGCAGGCTATCGGAACAATGGCTTCTGCTTTTGCAAACAGTGCATCTACTATGGCTTCTTTCAACAATGCATCTGAAAGTGCTAAGGGCTTCCACGAACAAGTACAGGTATTAACCAAGAATTTGGGTTCTTTAAATACAATTTATGAATTGGAATTAAAAGAGAGCAACAATCACTTAAAGGCATTGAATGGCTTCTACGGTAAAATGGCTGAAGCTAGTCAATCAATGATGGCAAGTGTAGACGATGCAAACAAAGCTAAAGAGCAAATTGGTGCATTGGCCAATAACCTGAGCAAGTTGAACTCTGTTTATGGAAATATGTTGAGTGCAATGCAGGGTGGTAAATAAGCCTATGCTCATGATGTGAATTCCGATTAATAAATTTAAAACATCCATAAATTAAAATACTATGGCTTTACCTAAAGAGCCCCGGCAGAAGATGATCAACATCATGTACCTGGTGTTGACAGCCATTCTAGCCCTAAACGTATCAGCAGAAATTTTGAATGCATTTAAGGTGGTTGATTCAAGCTTGTTGAAATCAAATGCATCTATAGATAACTCAAATGATAATCTCTTGAAATCATTGGAGCAAAAATTGGCTAAACCCGAAACTGCAGAAAAAGCAGCTATTTGGAAACCCAAAGCTGATGAGGCTAAAAAAATGGCTGACGCTTTAATAACTAAGCTTGAAAATTATAAGGACAGTTTAAAAAGAGCTTCAGGGTACAATCCTGAAAAGGATATCAAAACGTTCAAAGAAGATGATCTAGAAGCTGCAACACGATTGTTCATTGTTAATGGTAAAGGACCTGAGTTATTAAAGGATCTTACTAATTTCAAAGCTCAATTGTTAGCTCTGGATCCAAAAATCAATACAGAGTTTGCTACCAAATTGCCAATTGATTTATCAGTTCCTCCATCTACAACAGGTAGCGAAAACAGTTGGGAGTATAACTATTTTCACATGACTCCAACAATCGCTGCTTTAACTATTTTGAGCAAATTTGAGAATGACGTTAAGAACGCAGAAAACCAAGTTGTAAATTTTTGCCATAACCAAATAGGTCAGGTAGAAATCATTTACAATAAAGCGGTAGCATTGGTAAGCCAATCTGCTAACTATGTAATGCCTGGTCAAAAAGTTAAGGTGAAAGCAGGTGTTGGTATCTTTAGTAGCGCTGCTGCACCTAAAATTACAATCGGCGGCTCATCTTTTGATGCAGCACAAGGCTATGCAGAAACAGAAATGGACGCTGGTGGTTCTGGTGTTCACAGTATTCCAGTAACTATCGTTTACAAAGGTCAAGATGGTAAAGATGTAACTGTTACAGATAAAGTTGAATATACAGTAGGGGTACCAGGTGGGGCTGCTATAATGCTTGATAAAATGAATGTGTTCTATATTGGTGTAGATAACCCAATTACAATTTCATCAGGTTCCGGCTGGGATAAGACTTCTGTAAGCATGACTGGCGGAACTTTATCCGGTAGTGGTTCTAACAGGGTTGTTAGGGTTAGCAATCCAGGTGAAGCAACGATTTCTGTAAATGCTGATGGTAAGTCAAGCAGCTTTAAGTTTAGAGTTAAGACTATTCCTGATCCGATCGGCATGATTGGCCCAAGTAAAGGTGGTCGTGTTCAGTCAAATGTGTTTAAAGCACAGGACTTTTTAAGAGCTGAGTTACAAAACTTTGATTTCGATGCTAAATTTAATGTTACAGGAGCTACCGTTTACTTTGCTGGTGCTGGTTTTTCAACTGGTGGTGGTGTACAAACTGGAACTCTAACAAGTGGTAGTTTAGCTCCTATCAGGTCAAAACTGGATATGTGTAAACCAGGTTCAACAGTTACTTTTGATGATTTGAAAGTTGTTGGTCCAGATGGACGTACAAGAACTATTCCGCCAATCTCGTTTGTATTATTTTAAAATCTAGAATATGAAGAAGCATCTTATAAAATTTCTTTGCTTTGCTTTTATTCTTTCTTTGTGCACCATAAATGCTGATGCACAAAAGAAAAAAGGCGGTCGTAGTGCTGTGAAGCGTGGAAACACATCTACCAGGAAGTCGACTAAAGGGAAGACAAAAGCAAGTGTAACACCGTCACCACAGGTTGACTCTGTAGTGACAGCAGCGGTAGCTCCCCCTGAGCCAGCTATCGATAGCTTACCTTTATCGAAAATCAAGAAATCATTGAGGCCTGATGAAGCCGTGGATTCAAGGGATATCAGAGACCGGACTCCATTACCTTACG
>CAZDHQ010000499.1:0-4180 GCA_964505135.1 uncultured Ferruginibacter sp. | reverse complement strand
GAATAGAGAATTACACCAGGATGTATGGATAGTGAGAAAATAATGCCTTTTATCTTACTTCAGATTTTATCATAGCTGCTATTTTTTGAGAATACAAGGTGGTGCCCCGTAAATTCAAATGCCATGCATCCGTAAAATAATTATCAGTAAAACTGCTGTCACGATCAAAAAAGTAAAGAGAGCAATTGTATGTTTTTGCTATTTGCACAATAGCTGTATCAAGTTTTGATTCTACTAATGTCCTTGGCTTTTTACCAAAATCAGCTTCCGGTGGATACACTAGTAATACGGTTGTTTTTGCAGACTGTAATGTAGTGATGACCTTTTTAAAAATAGTTAGTCCCGCTGTTACTGCAGTATCCTTCTGGCTATTGTCTTCTGCATTATTTGTATTAAATGTATTAATAGCATTATTGATGAACCCTTTGCAGGCAACTCCTCCCGGCTTTAATATTGTTTTACCCTGGATATTTTGTGCAATAGAAAGCTTGTTAAAATCATCAAAGGCGGTGTATTTAAGGAATGGAAATATTTTAAACAAAGTGGTGTGATAGCTGGAATTTATTAAACATGCATTGGTCAAAGAATCGCTGCTATAGAAAAAATAGTAACAGGGATTGTAAAAATATTTTTGTGATTCAAGAATGCCTGAATACCCAACAGAAATTACAGCAAATTTTGGCGCCGGATGTTTTTTTAAATAGTTTTCCGTTGTATAGGCGATTTCTTTAATTGGTGTGCCGCCCATACCCATGTTATAAGTTTTAAATCCGGTGATAGCATCTACTTCTTTAGGATTGATGCCAAAGTGCACTCTTGAATCACCCAGGAATATCCCATCATAATAACTGCTGTCTTTTACAAGCACATCAATTTTTTCGAAAAAGGGCCACCAGTATTTTTTGTATTTCATATCCATGATATAGCCCATCAGCCAAAGGCTTAACCAAACACATGATATGATTAACAATAGTTTTTTCATACTAAAACTGGAAGTAAATAAAGGTTTCTTTTGTAAACACACCAAACAGAATGATACTGGCTACAGTAAAAACAAACCACGCTGTATCTGCCTTAGTCAACTTATTCATCTCCGTTAGTGAGGGGGATGTTTTGTATTCATAAAAAAACATAAATACAATATAAAACAACAATAGCATCATACTGATATTACCAATGCCTGTTTCGCCATAATAAGAACGAAAGCCAAACTGGAAAGGAATAGCAGAGGAAAAATCCAATGAAGATCGAATGATTGTTATCGCTTTGCTTACTGAACTATTTCTAAAAAAAACAAATGCATATGCTACCAGGATATTGGTAAATAAAATGCCGGGCATATTTTTTTCTGCTGACTTTTTTTTGAAAAATAAAAAAGCAACTATTACAAAGACGCCATGCAGCAATCCCCAGATAATAAAATTCCATCCTGCGCCATGCCAAAAGCCACTTAATGCAAAAACCACCAGCAAGGCTGTGATGGTTTGAAATATGGTACCCCTGCTTCCGCCCAATGGTATATACACGTAGTCCCTAAACCAGGTGGAAAGTGATATATGCCAGCGATGCCAGAATTCTCTAATGTTAGAGGCAAAAAAGGGACGGTTAAAATTGATCATTAGATTATATCCCATGGTTCTTGCGGCACCTCTTGCTATATCGGTATAGCCGGAAAAATCACAATATATCTGTAAACTAAAAAGAAAAATGGCCATCATTATATTGCAGGAATTATAACGCTCCGGGTGATTGTACACAATGGCAACGTATAGCGCAACCTTATCAGCAATCACCAGTTTTTTAAAAAATCCCCAGGTCATTAGGCGCAGGCCATCCAATAAATTTTGTGGATCAAATACAATGGTTGATTTTAATTGTGGCAAAACATTTTGTGGCCTTTCTATTGGTCCGGCTACCAGTTGTGGATAGAATAAAACATACAGGGCATAATAGCCCAAATGCTTTTCAGCTTTATAATTACCGCGGTATACTTCAATCGTATAACTCAATGCCTGGAAAGTATGGAACGATAAACCAATCGGAAGAATGATATTAAGTAAAGGCCAGTTTGAATTGCTGGCCGCATTAATGTTGCCAACAAAAAAATTATAGTACTTAAATACAGACAGTATTCCAATATTGGCGATGATGCTGCAGGTTAACCAAAATTTTTTGCGGTTAGTTCTCTCAATTTGAATACCTGCGGCATAATCAATCAAAATGGTGAAAATAAGAATAAGCAGGTAAGCCGGGATGAAATAACAGTAAAATATACAACTTGCTATCAAGAGCAGCAGCCAGCGTAGTTTGGCTGGCAGCAGGTAAAATAACAGCGTTACTACAGGAAAGAAGATTAAAAATTCGAATGAATTAAAAAGCATGTCTTTTTATGATTGTATGCTGTTATTTTGTAAGCAAATATTATAAAATAAATTGACTATCCACCGGAGCTTCATGCAATTCATTAATGTGTACCTTTAAAAAAAATTATGTTGGGTGATATAATATCAAAGATGTCAGTTCATTTCTTATATATAGATCCAGGCTCAGGCAGTATGCTCATTCAAATGCTGATAGGAGCAGCTGTGGCGATAGGTGTTTTTTTTAAGAGAATAAAAATTGCTTTTTTGCAGTTGTTTAAAAAGAAAGACAAAACCTCTGCCATTGAAGAAGAGAATTGATCATTACGCATCTTACAAAGATCCTGCAGCAAAAGTCTTTTTTTGCGAGGATGAACCGGGGTTTGTCTTTAGAGAGTTAGCCGCATCTTATTTACCTCATTACAATCATTTTATTAGTTCAGGCCTTTCATCAGCATTGCTGCAGAAAAACTATATCGTTCCATTTGAATCAATCAGTAGTAATGATACCGTAATATTGAAAGCGAAGAAAATTGAATTTGTTAGTTTCCCTTATGAGTGGAGTTTTAACCAGTGGAAAGATGCAGCCCTGCTTACACTCAAAGTACATTACCAGGCCTTGAAATATGGGATGGTTTTAAAAGATGCTACGCCTTTCAATATTGTATTTGATGGGTCAAAGCCATTATTGGTAGATCTTAGTTCATTTGAGGTATATGAAGAAGGACAACCCTGGCAAGCTTTTAAGCAATTCTGCGAAAATTTTTACATGCCATTATTACTTGCTAAATATTTTGATGCAACTGCCAATGATATTTACCTGAGCAATACTACCGGAATCCAAATAAGTAAAGGACTTTCTTTATTGCCGGCAAAAGCTTTGCTTAATATCAATACCCTGCTTTACCTGGCGCTCCCCAATCGTGTACGAAATAGCAAAACTGCATATTCAGGTAAAAAAGAAACTAAAAAGATTTCTATAAAATCAAACATTCAACTGGCAGAAGATCTTTTTGAAACCATCAATAAGATCAATCAAAAAAAGGTATTCACACGCTGGAATCAGTATTATGAAAAAGATGTAGATACGAAGTACTATGGAGAAAAAGAAGCTGTGGTAAAAGAATGGTTTGGTAAAAACTGTAACGATAAGGTTATTATTGATTTTGGATGCAATACAGGACAGCTCTCGATTTTACTTTCACCCCTGGTTAAAAGACTAATTGCATTTGATGAAGATATTAGATCGGTAGATGCATTGTATTTACACTGCAGGCAAAGCCAGCTTGACAATATCTTTTGCTTCGGGGGAAATATAAGTGAGCCAGTACCTGCACTTGGATGGAATAATTTAGAAAGACCTTCTTTAAATGAGCGCTTAAAAGCTGATGTTGGTCTTGCCCTGGCATTGATTCACCATCTTGCCATAACCCACTATATTTCGTTTGAAAAAATGGCCACTTTTTTTGCTGGCTGTTGTAATGAACTCGTGATTGAATTTGTGCCCAAAGAAGATGAAAAAATAAAACTACTACTTAGTAACCGAACTGATATTTTTCAATGGTATACCTTGAATAATTTCATTGCTGCATTTGGTGGATTTTTTCATGAAAAAAATCGTCATCAATTTTCAAACCAACGAATCTTGTTTCATTTTATAAAGAAGTGATGAGCCATAAGAAAATATTGCTGGTGCCTTTTATAATACTGCTGTATTTTTTTGTGCACTACAGTATGGATTTTTGGTATTTCCTGCAGCCTTTAAACGTTGTAAAAACTGTTATCAAATATTTGGTTATTGTGGCACTGATAGTGATGGT
>CAZDHQ010000498.1:0-4195 GCA_964505135.1 uncultured Ferruginibacter sp. | reverse complement strand
AGAGTTGGCAGAAGCAGAGGAAGAGTTTAAAAAAGGAGACTATATCAGTAATGCAGCGATGAAAAAGAAAATAAAGCAGTGGTAAGAAATCAATTGGTCTGGACAAGGCGGTCTCAGCAACACTTGCGGGCATTGTATAAGTATATAAGCGACGATCCTGCTCAAAATGCCTTAAAAGTGGTGAACGATATAATAGCTGCTGCTGAAAAAGCTATTGTTAATCCTCAATATTACAATCCCGATAAATACAAAATAAACAATGATGGCAGCTATAGAGCGTTTGAAAAACATCGGTATCGGATTGTATATCGTTATCAAAAAAATATTATTCGGGTGCTTAGGGTAAGGCATACTAAAATGGAGCCGAGAAATTATTAGCCGCTTGACAAACTCCATTTACTCCAAGCATATATAATCCCCACATTAGTCCAAGCATATAAGGCTATTGACGCAAGCGTCCGCTTGTGCCTTCCACTAAAAGCGCTAACTAATTATTAATAAAAACTAAAAGCGGCTCATGCAAAATCATTAAATTGAGTCATGAGCCGCAAATACAAATTTTGGGATAGCCAACGCATTTATTTCATCAGTTTTGCCACGGTCTATTGGATAGATGTACTCACCAGAAATGAAGAATATTTGGACGGTGTTTGATTGATGGAGGAAGGTATGTGGAGACACGAACCAAGGCGTAGGGATAATGATTTTTTATACAGCAATATGAGTGTTTTAATAACCGATGCCAAGATTGAATTTAAAAACCCAGGAAATGCTGGTTTGGTTGGTAACCAAAAAAATTTCACTTTAGACATTAAAGATGTTAAAATAGTTGGATTAAAGTTTAACATTTTTTGGGATAATGACGAGTACTATATCGTACTGATAGATAGTAAGGGTACGTCTTATATTTTAAATAGTATATTTTTTAATGAAGAATCGTACACCAAATTAAAACAGAGGTTCAATCTGTTCTTTGATATAGCTAGCTTTGATTATTATTACTATAAAAAAGGGATAAGTATAATCTTGTATCCTGAAGTTGCATATGGAAAACCGCTTTTTAAAAATAACATTTCTATCTTTTCACGTGGATTAATTTTTTTAAAAAAGCTATTGCTATTAAAAAATCCAGGGTGGGATTATTTAAGTGATGAAAGTAAAGCCGCTTTAGGTTTAATATCTTCTTTAGCCTTTGTCGGTATAATTTAGAAAACTGCTATCAATTAATCATCCGCAGTTATTAGTAGTCTCTTCGCCGTTGTTCGTATGTCATTAAAACCTGCTATCAATTCAGCACACACCATTGTTGGTCTTATTGATAGAACTTTGTACAAAAGGTTAACAACCTTTCATCAGTTAACTGTGATTAATAAACTGCTGATGAGCGAATGATTCTTATACAGGAGCGTCTGCGTAAAGGCTGTCAACCTTATCAGCATCAAACAAAAAAGCTACCCAAATCATGGATAGCTTTTCAAAATAATTTACTCAACCAAAATCACCTCACCAATACCATCTGCTTCGTATCAGCAGCCACACCATTTACGTATAAAGTATATTGATAAATACCTTCTGCTAAATTGGATGTGTTTAAATCAACCGTGCCGGTTTTTCCAGTCACTTTTACTTTCTTAAAACTAAAGCCTGTTTTATCGGTAAATACAATCTCTGCATTGCTGTTGTTATCCGGCAGTGAATAACTGATGGTGGTTTTATTACTGGATGGGTTGGGTACATTTTGCTGCACAGATCCACCGGTTAATGTAACCGATTGGCTATTGCTTTTAGAAAGCATTGCCTTCAACTCCGCTAATTCTTTTTTCATTTCTTCATTTTGTGCAGATAACTCCTGCACTGCTTTTACCAATGGCACTACCATCTTTTCATAAGAGATGCTGTAGTTGTCATCATCAGTTGCAGGTACATGTACACCATTAAAATTGTAGCCAGATTTTTTTGCTGCTTCTGCTACTTCCTGGCCGATAAAGCCCGTTTGAATGATGGCATTACTTTTAGCTGCAGGGCCTCTCATGGCCTGGCGTTTTGCTTTTTCTTTTTCCGGTAAATTTTTACTTAGGAATTTATCAAACTTGTCTGCATCAAAATTGTACACTACGGGCCTTAGCAAATTGATAAACTTTAAACCAATTACATTTTCTTTTACATTGGTTTTAAATCTTCCGTCGGATGTAGTCCAGGAACCTGCAGAAGATTCTACCACGGTTACATCGGTATTACCCAATCTTATTTTATTGCTGCTGTTAACCACAGCATTAAAGCCAATGGCAGTAGCATTGGAAAGATCTTCTTTGGCTACATCTGCATAAGCACCAAGGCCGGTGTTATAATTGCCAATGGTATTGGTATACAATGTACCGGGTCCAAAGCCGGAGTTGCTTAAACCGGTAACATTATTTACCAGGGAGAAATATCCTGTAGCTGTGTTATAGTTGCCGCTGCTGTTGCCAAACGGATCGGGCACTGCAGCATTGTTTAATAAGGCTCCGTTGCCGATTGCTGTATTGCCATAGCCACTGATATTATAATACAATGAGCCATTACCGAGTGCTGTGTTCTGTGTACCGTCCACGTTTGAGTACAATGCATTTTCACCAAAGGCACTGTTGTCATAACCTGTGGTATTGGAGTACAAAGCAAACTTACCGGTGGCCATGTTAGAAAAACCCGTGGTATTATTAATGAGTGCACTTGCACCAACGGCCATATTACCATCACTGTTGCCGCCACCGGTGCCTACAGTAACACCGTTGATCATAGCATCGCCGCCGACAATTTCCAGTTTACACCTCGGGCTGATCGTACCAATGCCTACGCTTGAGTTGATGTACACAGCGCCACCATTGGTTGTCCATTGGCTGCTGCCGCCGCTGCCGAAAGTTCCTGTACTGGCAATGGTAAAATTGGGATAGCTACCGGTAACGGATATCCCATTTCCGGCAGTGAGCTTCACCACTTTATCAGGTGCTGTATTAATCAATTGATTGCCGCTGATACTAATACCGGTGCCTGCCTTGTAAGGAACGTAGGCGCTCGTTTGTACGGTACCGTTAGAAAATACCAGGTTGGTAAGGTAAACATTCTTCCATTTTGCTGCAGTGCTGCCAAGATTGTAGATATTATTTGTCCCGGGAGTGAGGTCGGCATTTATAGCAGTAGCAGCTAAATTAGAAAGTGAGCGGTTAGAAAAGGGTTGGGCTGCAGTATAATGATACAGCGAAATAGCAACAAGCAGTTGCATAAAAATCTTTTTTCTCATTTCAACAGTTTTTAGTGATAGTAACGGGGGTAATTTTTTAAGTAAGGCAATGGGGTTTCAATACAATTGTCCTGGCAAAATATAAGCCCTTGTCTTAATTTATATTTCTGTCTATTGGAGATTAGTATGTTTCAAGGGGTATGGGGATTGGCTTCAAATGCAGCAATACAGCTAAAGTACAACTTTATCATAACCAACAAACATTTGTGATAAAAAAAGCAGTAACAGTCCATATCGTTGATTTGTATGTTATGTTTTAGCGTTGTTTGAGAAAATATTTCCTCAAAGCAGAAAGATAAACTGGATTTATATCTACAAACTGCCATAATTTGTGTGAGCAAAAGGTCTTATTATGAACGTTACTGCTTTAAATAACTTAATCAAACACCGCCGCTCTGTTTTTCCTGATCAATTCATTACAGGGAAAAAAGTGGAGAATAAAATAATAGAACAAATATTGATCAATGCTACCTGGGCACCTAATCATGGTATGGAGGAACCATGGCTGTTTACGGTGTTTACAGGTGACGGCTTAAAAAGTTTGGCTAATTTTCAAAGTGAGCTGTATAAAAAGGATGCAGGCGCTGCCTACCAGGAATCAAAGTTTATTAAGTTAGCTCAACAGCCATTAAAAGCTTCGCATGTAATTGCATTGGGCATGAAACGGAGCAGTAAAAAATCAATACCCGAAATAGAAGACATTGAAGCGGTAGCTTGTGCTGTTCAAAATATCTACTTATCTGTAACAGCTTATGGACTGGGTGGATACTGGACAACAGGCGGCGTTACTTATTTTGAGAATGCTAAATCATTCTTCGGCCTGGGTGAAGCAGATAGGTTGCTTGGTTGCTTTTACATTGGCCATGTTGCAGTGCCCTCACCTGAAGGCAAACGGCAACACTTACACGAAAAAGTGAA
>CAZDHQ010000497.1:0-4214 GCA_964505135.1 uncultured Ferruginibacter sp. | reverse complement strand
AATAATCAATTTTCAATTTTCTATTATGAAAGTAATCACAGGTCAAACAGAATTTTTTAAGGGCATCGGTGCCATCAAGTATGAGGGCCTTGAATCAGACAATCCGCTGGCATACCGCTGGTACGATGAAAATAAAATAGTAGGTGGCAAGTCAATGAAAGACTGGCTTCGATTTGCAGTGGCTTACTGGCACAGCTTTGTTGGCAGTGGTGCTGATCCTTTTGGTGAACCAACACATATCTTTCCTTGGGATGCAAAATCTGATGCCGTGGAAAGAGCAAAAGACAAGGCGGATGCAGCTTTTGAATTTATCACCAAATTAGGTTTGCCTTATTATTGCTTTCATGATGTGGATGCAGTTGATTATACCAATGATGTAAATGAAAATGACCGTCGCCTGCAGGCTATTACTGCTTACTTAAAAGAAAAGCAGGCTGCAAGCGGGGTAAAATTATTGTGGGGTACTGCTAACCTGTTTTCAAACAGGCGTTACATGAATGGTGCAGCTACCAATCCAAACTTTCATGTACTGGCACATGCAGGTGCACAGGTAAAAGCAGCGCTGGATGCTACTATTGCATTAGGTGGTGAGAACTATGTTTTCTGGGGTGGCCGTGAGGGTTACATGAGCCTGCTGAATACCAACATGAAAAAAGAAAAAGAACATCTTGCCCGCTTTTTACATGTAGCAAAAGATTATGCAAGAAAGAATGGTTTTAAAGGAACCTTCTTTATCGAGCCAAAACCATGTGAACCTACCAAGCATCAATATGATTACGACAGTGAAACAGTGATGGGTTTCTTGCGTCAATACGATTTGATCAATGATTTTAAATTGAATATTGAGGTTAACCATGCAACATTGGCTGGCCATACTTTTCAGCATGAATTACAAGTGGCTGCAGATGCAGGTATGCTGGGAAGCATTGACGCCAATAGAGGTGATTACCAAAATGGGTGGGATACAGACCAGTTCCCCAATAACATTAATGAATTGGTGGAAGCAATGCTGGTGATTGTAGAAGCCGGTGGTTTTGCAGGTGGCGGTATCAATTTTGATGCAAAGATTCGTCGTAACTCTACTGACCCTGCTGATTTGTTCCATGCTCATATTGGTGGTATAGATACATTTGCCCGTGCATTGATTGTGGCAGATAATGTGTTGCAAAAATCTGACTACAAAAAATTAAGAGCAGAACGTTATGCTTCTTATGACAGCGGCGCAGGTAAAGATTTTGAAAATGGTAAACTTTCCTTAGAAGATTTGAGAACCTATGCTGTAGAAAATGGTGAGCCTGCTGTAATCAGCGGTAAGCAGGAGCATTATGAAAATATCATCAATCGCTTTATATAAAACTTATATTGCGTTTATATAATGCCGTGAGTTACTCACGGCATTTTTGTTTGAGCTAATCAAATCCAGTGTTGTTCATTTACCGTCATCTCACTCTCCACATTACCCGTATGCTGCATAGCTTTTGGTTCAAATAATAAATTGAAAACAATATCACCGTTTGTATGCGGACGATGCTCTACACCTTTGGGCACAATTAATATTTCACCTTCTTTTACTTCTACTGTTCGGTCATCTCTAAAATCCATTAAAAGCGTGCCTTTAAACACCATAAATAATTCATCTTCGTTTTCATGGCTATGCCAAACAAATTCATCTTTTAGTTTGCACAGTTTTACATACTGCCCGTTCAGTTCTCCAATGATATGAGGTGTCCAAAGTTGATCAAATAGGGAGAATTTTTCCATGATGTTAATGGATTGAATTGCTTGCATAATAAAAGTCTATTTGATGAATAAATCTGGGATCTTTAAACTAATAAAAAAGTCTTGCTACAGCATACACCCCATTAGCACATTAGCAAATTAGTATATTAGCTCATTAAAGAGCAATATTTTGTACTTTTAAACGTAACTATCCTGTGAAAGAATTTAAAAAGCTGGTATGTTAAAACCTGCCCTGCTGTTACTGCTGTTTTTTCTTTTGCCCTTTGTAAGTTTTACGCAAAAAAAGGGCCTTAATTCCTGTGGACAAAAGGAGGTGATGCTGGACTTTTATAAAAAGTATCCGCACTATAAATCGCTGAACGATCAAATAGAAAATATACTTGCTAAAAGAAACCGGGATATCAGAAAAGGTTTGTTGAGGCCCCAGTCTCCTGCAGCCGTAGTAACATTACCGGTGGTCGTTCACATCATTCACAACAATGGCGCAGAAAATATCAGCGATGCGCAGATTTTTACAGGTATCCAGCATTTGAATGAAGCATTTGCGAACAGCGGCTATTATGATCCGTCTGATGGTGTGAATACACAAATTCAATTTTGCCTGGCGCAGAGAGATCCATTCAATAATCCCACCAATGGTATCACAAGAAATGTTTCTTCTTACACCAACATGGGCGGTGCCAGTTATTATTCAGATGATTTGAGTGTAAAGAACATCAATCGCTGGGATCCGTATTGCTATATCAATATCTGGCTGGTGAATAGTATTCCCGGATCCGTAGTTGGATATGCGTACATGCCTTCTGCCCATGGCACCAGCGTAGATGGTATCATTGAAGAGGCTGCTTATTTTGGAAGTTCCAATGCAAATGATGTGGTGATTGCTCATGAGATGGGGCACTATCTCGGTCTCTATCATACATTTGAAGGATCCTGTACCAATAACGATTGCACCACGGATGGTGACCGTGTTTGCGATACACCACCTGATCAATCCACTGCAGGCATTGCATGTGGCAGTACAGTAAACAGTTGCACCACAGATGCATTGTCAGGTTTCTCCACTGATCAGCCTGATCTTACCCAGGATTATATGGACTATGGAAACCTTGCCTGTATGAAGCTGTTTACACAGGGGCAGGCAGACCGCATGAATTATTTTATTCAAAATGTGAGGCAAAGTCTGTTGAATTGTAAGTCTTGTTTATCGCCATGTCCTGCGCCGGTGGCAGCAGATTTTACTGTTCCGGCTGGAGCAATAAAAACCGGGCTGTCTTATACATTTACAAATAGTTCTACCAATGCTTCCACTTACGAATGGTATGTAAATGGTGTGCTGAAGTCAACAGCTGCTAATTTCGTTTATACGTTCCCGTCAGTGGGGAATTATACAGTTAAGCTGATTGCAAAATCTGGTAGTTCACTTTGTGTGGATGCTGTAAAGACTGTTGATGTAAATGTTATTTGTGGTGTGAATGCCGGCTTTACAAAATCTGCTACCATACAGCCAGCAGGAACAAATATTAATTTTACCAATAGCTCTACCGGTGCCAATAGTTATGAGTGGTATGTAAATGATATTTTGCAAACCACCACCACCAATTTTTCTTACACTTCATCTTCGGCAGGCACCTATATTATTAAGTTAATTGCAAAGAGCAGTACTGCTTTATGCCAGAATGAGATGATTGATACCGTACGCTTTACCTGTAGTGTGACGGCTGATTTTTCACCGCTTAATAGCAGTACCATTATTAATACACCCATTACATTCAGCAGCAACAGCACCGGGGCCACTACCTATCAATGGAAAGTGAATGGTACGGTAGTAAGTACTGCCTCAACATTGAGCTACACATTTACCAGTACCGGCGTATACAGTATACAGTTAGTAGCTGGTAATGGAACCTGCACTGATACAAAGTATGGGCTAATGTATGTAACAGATAAATGTGGCAACGGACAGTATCTTTTTCAAAACAGCTATGGAGCAGGTTTGGTAAGCGGTACAAATGATACAAGGGCAACGGCAGATGGTGGCTGTGTGCTTGCAGGAAGGGTAGTGCCGCTGGGAAGTTTAAATAACTATTATGGCATGGTTTTAAAATTAGATGGTGGTGGTAATATACAATGGCTCAATAGCTATTCTAATATCAACAATAGTTACTTTGAAAAGATTAAGCAAACAGCAGATGGTGGTTATATTGTGATTGGCTATACTTCTTCAGGTATTACCAGTACCGGCAAAGTTTTTATTTTAAAATTAGCTGCCACTGGTGTGATACAGTGGAGTCGTGAAGTTACAATAGGAAGTGCCGCAGCTTCCAGGGGGACAGACATTATTGAATCGGCTGACGGAAATTTTTATTTCACCGGCTATACACAGGCTATTGGGTCCAACACATCTTATGATGTGGTAGCGGGCAAGCTGGATGCATTCGGAAATATTGTATGGTTAAATTCCTATGATGCTC
>CAZDHQ010000496.1:0-4219 GCA_964505135.1 uncultured Ferruginibacter sp. | reverse complement strand
ATTATATGGCATGCAGAAAATCAGGGGATTTTGTCACCTGTACATTGGCCAGGAGGCTGTAGCTGCAGGATGTATGACGGCTACCAATCCGGAAGACAAATTTATTACCGCTTACCGCTGCCATGCATTGGGAATTGCAAAAGGCATTTCGCCAAATGCAGGTATGGCAGAATTATTTGGTAAAGCTACAGGTTGCAGCAAAGGAAAAGGTGGAAGTATGCACTTTTTTGGTGCTGATGTAGGCTTTTTTGGTGGTCATGGAATTGTGGGTGCACAGATTGGAACAGGTGCTGGTTTGGCTTTTGCAGAACAATACAAAGGCACGAAAAATGTATCGCTTACTTTTTTTGGTGATGGTGCTGCAAGGCAGGGTATGTTGCACGAGACCTTTAATATGGCAATGACCTGGAAGCTACCGGTGATTTTTATTTGTGAGAATAACCAATATGCAATGGGTACTTCTGTAGCCCGTACAAGTAATGTATTGGATATTTATAAATTGGCTGATGCGTACGATATGCCCGGCGACAGCGTGGATGGTATGAGTCCGGAGGCTGTGCATGATGCAGTAGCAAGAGCTGTTGCAAGAGCAAGAGAAGGCGGCGGCCCTACTTTATTAGAAATTAAAACATACCGCTATAAAGGTCACAGTATGAGTGATCCACAGAAATATCGTACAAAGGAGGAAGTGGAAGAATACAAGCAAAGAGATCCAATCGATCATGTTCACAATGTATTGACTACTGAATATAAGGTTGCTGAAGCGGATATTGAAGCAATCAACGAAAGAGTAAGGCAGCAGGTGGAAGAATGTGTGAAGTTTGCAGAAGAAAGTCCATGGCCATCTGATGATGAGTTGCTGAAAGATGTGTATGTGCAGGAGGATTATCCATTTATTGTTGACTAATTTTTGAATTCCAATTAAAAATCTAATAATTAAAAAATCCAAACGGCGCTTGCCGATGGTAATTAAAAAATGGCAGAGAAGCAAGTAGTCACTGAAGTGGCAGAAACTAACGAGGTTGTCGAAAAAGCAAAAGACTTTTGGTCAAGGTTTAGCAAGCCTATCATTTATGTTGGTAGTGCTTTAATACTGGCCGTTGGCGGTTGGTTAGCCTACAAGAATTTTGTAAAAATTCCAAATGAAAGCAAGGCTGCAGATATGATTTACCCTGCTGAACAGTTGTTTTCAAAAATGGTACAAAATGGTTTTAGCAAAGATTCTATCAACCTGGTGTTAAATGGTGGAAACGGCATTACGGGGGTTTTAAAAGTAGCTAGCAATTACGGCGGCACCGCTGCTGGTAACAGGGCTCACTATATTGCTGGTGCATGCTATTTAAACAATAAGGATTTTAATAATGCTGTAAAGCAACTAAAAGAGTTTTCTACTCCTGCTACACAGGTTCAGTCTGCAGCTTACAGCTTACTGGGAGATGCGTACTCAGAATTGAAAAAGAATGATGATGCGCTGTCTTATTATAAGAAAGCTGCTGATGTAAATCCGAAAGACGAGTTTATGACGCCTGAAGCTTTATTTAAAGCCGGTTTGTTTGCGGAAACAATTGGTAAAACTCAGGATGCTATTGCTTTCTACCAGCGCATAAAAGATGAGTATCCAAAAAGCAGTCATGCTGCTGAAATGGATAAGTATTTGGCCAGGTTGGGTTCATTTAAATAAGCAATTTTCTATCGCAACGAAAAAGCAAAATACGCTATGGCAGTGAGTGCTGATAATTTATTAAGTACCGCAGGCATCCAATTACCAAAGGATGCCTGTGTTGTAATTGTGCGTACCGAATGGAATGCGCCTATCTTGAACAGACTGGAAGAGGGTTGTATTAAAATCCTGGAACAAAATAAAGTATGTTTTAAGAGTATTACAGTTCCCGGTGCATTTGAAATTCCTTTCGCAATAAAAAATTATTGGGAAGCACACAAGTACAAAGATGATAAGCCGCATGCATTTATTGCTTTGGGTTGTGTGTTAAAGGGCGACACACCGCATTTCGATTATGTATGTAAAGCGGTGACTGATGGAGTGGTTCAATTAAACTTAATGCTTCCTGTACCTGTTATATTTGGTGTGCTCACTGTAGACAACCAGCAACAGGCAGACGAAAGAGTAGGAGGTAAACATGGTCACAAAGGAGAAGAAGCTGCTGTTACTGCAATAAAAATGATCGCCTTGAAAAATTCCTTCAGCAAGCCTTTGTAAATTGTTTTTATTATAAACTGCATACCAGCTGTTACTGCAATGAGAATCCAGATTTTTATACCATGTTTTATTGACCAGTTGTACCCACAAACGGCTTTTAATATGGTGAAAGTGTTGGAGAAAGCTTGTTGTGATGTAAGGTATAACAGCAATCAAACCTGCTGTGGTCAGCCGGCTTTTAATGCCGGTTTCTGGAAGGAATCAAAAGATGTTTGTACCAAGTTTATCAAAGACTTTGACAATGCTGATTACATTGTTTGCCCCAGCGCCAGTTGCACAGGTTTTGTAAGAAACTATTATCAAAAATTGTTTGAGGGAACTGAATTGGAGTTGAAGGTAACGGAGCTGAATAAACGCTTATTTGAGTTTACGGAGTTCTTAACAGATGTATTGAAGATCGAGAATTTTGGTGCCGAGTTTAACCATACCGTGACCTACCATGATAGTTGTGCTGCTCTCAGAGAATGTAAAATAAAGGATGGGCCAAGAAGATTGCTTGGCAATGTGAAAGGATTGCAATTGGTGGAAATGAATGATGTGGAAACCTGCTGTGGATTTGGAGGAACGTTTTCTGTAAAGTTTGATGCCATTTCTGTTGCAATGGCTGATCAAAAAGTTTGCAACGCAAAAGGTTCCAATGCAGATTATATTATTTCCACAGACCTGAGTTGCCTGATGCATTTGGATGGTTATATACAAAACAAAGGGCTGTCGCTTAAAACCATTCATATTGCTGATGTGCTTGCCAGCGGATGGGAGCACTAAATAATCTAAACTTCTAAACCTACATAATTATGGCTTATTGGTTGGTAAAATCAGAACCATTTAAATACAGTTGGGATCAGTTTGTAAAAGACAAACAGACTTTTTGGGATGGTGTTCGCAATTATGCGGCTCGTAATAACCTGCGTGCAATGAAAAAAGGTGACGAAGTATTGTTTTATCATAGCAATGAAGGAGTAGAGATTGTGGGCATCGCCAAAGTAGCCAAGGAGGCCTACCAGGATCCAACCACAGATGAAACAGCCTGGGTAGTGGTAGATTTAAAACCAGTGAAAAAGCTAAAAAAATCAGTGCCGCTGGATGTGATCAAGAAAGACAAACGCTTAGCCAATATGGATTTGGTAAGATTGGGAAGGCTAAGTGTACAGACAGTGAAGGAAGATGAATGGAATATTATTATGGAGCTGGCTGGAGAAAAGTAAAACGCTTTAAGCTTCATTTAACAAACTACTGCGGTTTCTTTTTTTGTGCATTTTGTATCAATGGACATCTCACTCTTTAAAACCATTGTTTATGAATCGCAAAAATTTTCTAACCATTGCTTTAGTTGCTATTGTCTTTATTTCCTGTAATCAATCTAAATCAAAAGATGCATCAGTCCGCAACTCAGAAAGCTTAACAACATCTTCTCAAAAAGAAAGCCAGGAACAGATTCCAACAGGTAGTATCAACCAGGTAACATCAGCAGATAGCGCTGCAGTTCCATCTTCACAAAAACCAACAAAAACAAGTCCTGGCCAGACTGCTAATCGTATTGATTGGGATAAAAAAATCATTAAGAACGCTATACTGAATTTTGAAGTGAAGAGCTTCAAAGATTATACAACCACTGTATACAATACTGTGAAGCAATATGGCGGTTACATTGCTTCAGAAAATCAAAACCAAACCGAAGAAAAAATTGAGTCAACTATCACGATTAAAATACCGGTTGATCAATTTGAAAATGTGATGAATCAATTACCGGGTAAAGATGTGAAAGTGATGGAAAGAAAAATCACTACAGATGATGTTACAGGAGAGATTGTGGATGTGCAGGCAAGACTGGAAGCTAAGAAACAGATACGTGAAAAATACCTTGATTTTTTTAAGCAGGCAAAAAATATGCAGGAGGTATTGCAGGTGCAAACTGAATTAAATAATCTACAGGAAAATATGGAAGCTGCTGCCGGGAGAATTAATTTTCTCAATCATCAATCTGCAATGAGTACAATCAAT
>CAZDHQ010000495.1:2854-4219 GCA_964505135.1 uncultured Ferruginibacter sp. | reverse complement strand
CAATAGCAGTTTATCAGAATCACAAAAGAAAGAACAGCTAAAAACTCTGCGTAAAGAAAACGCAGGCAAATTTGAAAGCGTACTGACAGATGAACAAAAGACAAAAATAAAAACAATGAGAGCGCAAAGGAAGAACGAAAGGAAATGGAATGATGGTAAATTAAAACGTCCCGAGCAGGCAGAGAAAGTAATAGACAATACCAATCAATAGCGTTTCAGGTTTTAAGTATAAAGCAGCAGGGCCGCCGATTTTCGGCGGCCCATTTTATTGCATGTTATCAATAAAGGTTTGATAACTTGCAGGCATGAAGTATTACATCATTGCAGGAGAGGCCAGTGGTGATTTGCATGGCGGTAACTTGATAAAGGAATTGAAGTTGCTTGATGCACGTGCAGATATTCGCTGCTGGGGTGGCGATAAAATGGAGGCCGCAGGAGCCATGCTGGTAAAGCATTTCAGGGATTTGGCTTTTATGGGTTTTATCGAAGTGGTGAAAAACCTTCGCACCATTTTTAAAAACTTATCATTTTGTAAAAAAGATATACAGAACTATAAGCCCGATGTGTTGGTGTTAATTGATTATCCTGGATTTAATTTAAGAATAGCACAATGGGCAAAGCAACAGCAAATAAAAGTAGTTTACTATATCTCACCCCAGGTATGGGCATGGAAGGAAAATAGGGTAAAGGCAATCAAAAGAGATGTAGATAAAATGCTGGTGATACTTCCCTTTGAAAAAGATTTTTATAGCAAATGGGATTATAAGGTTGAATATGTTGGCCATCCATTAGCAAAAGTGATCAATGATTTTGAGCCAGGCGGTTTTATGTTTCCTGACAAAAAAGTAATAGCGTTATTGCCGGGCAGCCGCAAACAGGAGATATTGAAAAAGCTACCTGTGATGCTGGACGCAGCAAAAAAATTTCCTGCGTATCATTTTGTAGTAGCAAAGGCACCGGGTCTTGATGAAAATTTTTACAACGGATTATTGTCTGCTTATTCCAATGTATCTACTGTTGTAAATAAAACCTATGATTTGTTAAGTGAAGCAAAAGCAGCTGTAGTAACCAGTGGAACTGCTACACTGGAAACTGCCCTGTTTAATGTGCCGGAAGTGATTTGTTACAAAGGAAGTAATATCTCCTATCAAATTGCAAAGCGGCTTATCAAAATAAAGTACATCTGCCTGGTGAATTTGATCATGGATAAGGAAGTAGTGAAAGAGTTAATACAGGATGAGATGACAGCAGAGAACATCACGAAAGAATTGAATGAACTGCTTACAAACCCTGCCAGGCAAAAACAATTACAGGAAGACTACACAGCATTAAAGCAATTACTGACCGCCGGCGGGAATGCTTCTG
>CAZDHQ010000495.1:0-2833 GCA_964505135.1 uncultured Ferruginibacter sp. | reverse complement strand
AGCAAAGATTATTTATGACCTGGTGAAAAAAGCTTAAATGGCTTTTAGTTTTGCAATGGTGGCTGTGGGATCCGCAGATTTAAAAACTGTATTACCTGCTACCAAAATATCTGCACCTGCATCAATAATTGATTTTGCATTATCAAGTGTAACACCGCCATCTATTTCAATAGTAACATTTAAAGAGCGTTCATTAATCATACGGCGCAAAGCCTTTATTTTATTCAGTGTTTGAGGAATAAATGATTGCCCGCCAAAGCCTGGGTTTACACTCATTATTAAAACCATATCAATATCACCCAGCACATCAGCCAAAGAATCAACTGGTGTATGTGGATTTAATGCAACGCCTGCCTGCATGCCTAAACTTTTTATTTGCTGTATATTCCTGTGCAAATGCCTGCATGCTTCAATGTGTACAGTTAGAATGTCTGCGCCTGCTTTTTTAAACGCTTCGGTATACTTTTCAGGTTCTTCAATCATCAGGTGTACATCACATATCTTGTTTGTTGCTTTTCTGAAAAATTCAATCAGCATGGGCCCAAAGCTAATATTGGGTACAAATCGTCCATCCATTACATCCAGGTGATACCAGTCTGCCTGGCTTGCATTAAGCATATCGCAGTCCTGCTGCAGTTGTAAATAATTGGCAGATAATAATGACGGTGCTACTATAGGCATTTTATAATTGATAATTGGTTAATGGATAATTGATAATATTCATGAACATTAAACTTCAAACATAGAACCTCAAACTTCAATCTACATCTTCACGCCCATTTTTGCCAGTGCATCTTTTGCTTCAATATAATCAGGTGACAGTTGCAATGCTTGTTTATAATTGTCGATAGCTTCTTCTTTTTTTCCTAATTTTTCATAGCATCTGCCCATCCAGTAATAGGCTTCATCATAAGAGCTTTTTACCGCCAACGCAAGCTCTAATGTTTTTAAGGCATCCACATATTTTGCCATGTCATATTCCGCTATGGCTTTTTCACGGTAGGCAAGTGTATTGGTGTAATCAAGTGATATGCATTGATTAAAAAAGTCAGCGGCTTTCACCTTATCATTGGTGCTGCTATAATAAAGACCTGAAATAAAGAGCGATTGATATTTTGCATGCGCTTCCGGCTTTGCCAATGCATTGGCAATCGCCAGTGCTCTTGGATTTTTTGAGAAGGCATACAGGGTTCCGGCAGACATCAGGTATTCAGGCTGTGGATCAATGGCAATCAATTTTTCCCATGTATTAATTGCCTGCAGTGTATCATCATTTTCAGACAACAGTGTTGCTTTTATATACAGCAGGCGCTCATTGTTGCTGTCTGTCTTCAACAAAGCATTTGTTTCACCAATTGCCCGGGTGTAATTAGCGTTATCTCTAAAATATTGAATCAGGTTTTCTTTCAGCAATGCAGAATCTGGGTACTTTTCAATTTGTTTACGCAATAGCTTTTCCTGCTCAGGCATTGCCGTGCTTCCCGTTGAAGTATCTGAATGATCATTGTTGCTGCAGGAAACAATAATTATGACGGCTATTAAAAAAAATATTCTATTCATTCGGTTTGAGAAACGCAAATTTACCGGCTTCCATTATTTTTTCGTGACAAAAATATTATAATTGTACGTTATCAAGGTTTTATCTTTAACGCTCAAAAATTATAGATGAAGAAATCCTTAGTCTTTTGCCTGGTATTGATGTTTGTCTTTATAAAAGTGGTTGCTCAAACCAATGCTAACGATACTGTGCATTTTGCAGCAGAAAAGCATTTTGCCAATGTACAACAGTTGACTTTTGGTGGCGATAATGCAGAAGCCTATTTCAGCTTTGATTGTAAGTGGCTCATCTTTCAAAAAACCAACCCTAAAGAAGGCATTTTATGCGACGAAATGTTTATTGGCAAAATCCCCACTGCCCCCGACGAAAAATTTGAACCTAAAAAAATAAGCAGTGGCAAAGGAAGAACCACCTGTGGCGCCTTTATGAAAGATGGTAAGCATGTGATTTATGCAAGCACTCATTTAGGAGCAGATACCTGTCCACCTGTACCGGATAGAAAAAAATATGGAAATAAGTACATCTGGCCATTGTATCCCAGTTATGATATTTTTATGGCTGACCTTAACGGGAAAATTGTAAAGCAACTAACTCATAGTGAAGGTTATGATGCTGAAGCAACCATTAGTCCTGATGGCAAAAAAATGATCTACACCAGTACGAAGGATGGTGACATTGATTTATACATCATGGATCTCAAGACCGGTAAAGAAAAGCGAATAACCAATACATTGGGTTATGACGGCGGTGCATGGTTTAGTCCCGATGGTAAAAAAATAATTTGGAGAGCATCAAGACCCAAAACAGAAGAGGAAGTAAAAGAGTATAAAGATTTACTGGCAGAAAATTTAGTAGCACCTACCAATATGGAAGTGTTTATTGCTAATGCCGATGGAAGCAATGTAAAACAGGTAACATCTTTTGGAAATGCCAACTGGGCACCTGCGTATATGCCAGACAGTAAGCGAATTATATTTGCAAGTAATCATCAAAGTAAAAGAGGCTATCCTTTTAATTTATTTATCATTAATGAAGATGGTACTGGCCTTGAAAAAATCTCCACTGAAAAAATCTTTGATGCATTTCCAATGTTTAGTCCGGATGGGAAGAAGATTGTATTCTGCAGTAACAGGAACAATGGCGGGACTAGGGATACGAATATTTTTATTGCTGACTGGGTGGAGTAGGGATTATTTTTGCCCAAGCTCTATCACTTCACAATCCTTTATATTTTTTCCATCAATTACAAAACGGATTACTGTTCTCACTTTATGC
>CAZDHQ010000494.1:0-4223 GCA_964505135.1 uncultured Ferruginibacter sp. | reverse complement strand
CATCCCTACCGACGTTATAACAGCTTACCTGCAACGTATCTTCGATAAAAGTAGGTATGTATTGCTGTTGAGCACGTGATGCTCCGAAAATTAAAATGTCGGCAGTGGTTGTTTCTGCTGCGTACATGGTGCTGAAATCTCTTCCTGTTTTTTGGCTTCTGTAAAAATGCCTTAATATTTTTCCTGCGCAAAAGTCTGTTGCTATTAGCAGTAACAGGAATAAGACTGCTCTTACTATAGGGCTTTTAAGGTCGAGCGATTTTTTCATAACACATCAGCTTAAAATTGAAAATAAATAAATTCCCCACCGTCAAATACTCCCGTCATAAGTATAATTAATACCAGCAAACAGTAGTATCCATTTCTCACAAGCCAGTAGCGATTCTTAGAGAGAGAGAACTTTTCATTAAAAAATTCTTTCTTGGTATCGTAAACAGTTATATACAGCACTCCAAGCAGCATAAACAAAAAAGTGGAAGGATTATCTGTATATAAAGGACCTGCAAAAGACAATATTTTTTTTATAATGGTAAATGCTTCACTTAAATTTTCTGCTCTAAAAAAAATAAGTGAAAACCCAAAATAGGCCACAGTAAATAAAATGCCGAGACTATCATTTAACCAGGTTGGAATTTTTTTTCTCAGGTTTTTTCTTTTCTTTCTTGTGAAGAATTCAATAGAGAGAATGAGTCCCTGCAGCAGCCCAAAAACGATGAAAGTCCAATTGGCACCGTGCCAAAAGCCAAGCGTGATAAACGTAACAAATGAAGCGTATACGACTGCCCAGTTGCCCCAATCTCTTTTTGCTATTGCAATTGGATTGTAGAAGTAGTCTGCAAACCAGGTGGAAAGAGACATATGCCACCTTCTCCAAAATTCACTTACAGATTTTGCAAAAAATGGACGATTGAAATTGGGTATAATATCAAATCCAAGCATTTTTGAACATCCTAAAGCCATATCAGTATAGCCTGAAAAATCAGCATACATCTGGAATACATAAAATGTAGCTGCACCCAATAAGGTGATGCCTGAATGATTATCAATGTTACCATATACAGCACCAATATATATGGAAAGCCTGTCTGCAATCACTATTTTTTTAAACAATCCAATCAATGCCAATTGAAGACCACTGGAAAAATTATCGTAACTGAACTGGTGTTTTATTTTTAGCTGTGGTAGAAAATGATGGGCTCTTTCAACGGGGCCAGCTACTGTTTTTGTGAAAAAGAAAATATAGGTAAGTAAGTAACCAAAGTGTTTTTCTGCAACGTGATTACCTCTTTTTATTTCAATCATATAGCCAATAGCCTGGAAAGTTATGTATGAAATGCCGAGCGGAGCAACCAGGTCAATGGTTAGTTTGTTTTGTATTGGATTTGCTGTAAAAACTTTTTGTCTGAAAAAGTTGATTACATCAGTGATGTTAGCGGTAAAAAAATTTGTGTATTTAAAAAATACAAGAGTCGCTGTTATCAAAATAGTGCAGGTCACAAATATCTTTTGACCTTTTTGTTCATTGCCTGCTTTTTCTATTAGTAAACCACCGTAATAACTGACTAAAGTAATAGCTGCAGGAATGATAACATAGGCAGGCCTTGTGTAACCATAAAAAAATATGCTGGCTAATAAAAGCCAGATCCACTTTATAGTAGGTGGAAGCAGGTAGTAAATTATAACGGTAACAAAAAAGAATAAGATATATTCTATTGAACTAAAAATCATGAACCGTAGGTTTGTAAGGTTGATCAATTAGTTTTACATAGAATTGGAAAGCACAATGGATGAATGGCTGATATTCTTATTAAATTTTACTTTGGATACTGTCAATCATTTCTCCTACATTTTTCCAATTCTGTATCTCCTTAGCGTTAAACCTGATTTTAAATCCTTTTTCTACTGCTACCACTAATTGCACATGTGTAAGAGAGTCCCAGCCTTCTACTTCATCTGCAGTAGTTGACTCGGATAAAATGAGATTATCTGCATCAAGATTGTCTGCAAATATTTCTTGTAGCTTTTTTAAAATGTCATTTCGTTCCATGTAAAATTATTTTGTCTTTATAAAACATTTTCTTTCCTCATATTGGTGTACATCCAGCAGCCAATAGTTACCATCCTGTATAAATCCCAGATTTTTATAGTGGTCTTTTACCATTTCATTTTTTGTGGTGGGAATATACTCACCTTTAAGATACTGAGCGCCATTTTGTTTAGCAAAAGAAACAATGGTATTCAAAACAAAATTTTCCATGCCTCTTTTTAAAACGCGGCAACTCATTAGCCATGTTTCAATAAAAAAGCTGCTGCTGTTTTCTTTTTTTAAAATAATTACACAAATCAACCCATTATCTCCAAACTTATCTTCCAGTGTAAAAGAGAAGCTTGCATAGTTACTGTCGCTACCAATTATTTCAATATCTGCATCGGTATATCTTACGGTTCTTAAATTAAACTGATTTGATCTTTGGGAGAGCTGGGCAACTCGTGGTGTATTAAATTTATTAAATCCTTCTACCACTGAAACCATGTCAAGGCTTTTAAGAAAATCATCTTCATTGGTAAAGCTTTTTTGTAAGATAGTTCTCTTCGCTTCTACTTGGTATTGTTTAGTACGCTCTACATCTTCGTTAGAAAAAGAAATGGTTTCAAAAAGATTCAATGTATAGAGGTATTCCAGATATTCTGCCGGATCTTCTGGTAGCTCTGGCACTGTTACACCGGGAACATTTTGCCGTACCATATTTCTTTCAAACGGGTTGTCATCCAGAAAAACCATTGAGTCAAAGCCGATATTTAAAACACTTTGGATATAACGGATATTGTCTGCCTTGTTTTCCCAATTAGCAACAAATACAGCTATATCATCCAGTCTTAGTACCATTTCAGGGTGTTTTTCAAAAGGTTCTTTGGCAATGGATTCTGTATTTTTACTACAAACAGCAATGATAACGCCACGCTGCTGCAGTTTTTTTACCCAATATTGAAATTCAGTAAATGCTTTGCCTATACCGAGTCCACCTACCTGGATATTTTCCAATCCATCATCTCCAATAATACCACCCCATGTAGTGTTATCCAAATCCAGGATAAGGCATTTTTTAAACTTGCCATGTAATGCCTGAATTAGTACCATTGTTTGGTAAGCTACGGCAGGCAATACATCCAGGCTTAATACCATTTCTGTATTTACATAAACAGAACTATGAAAAAAGGAGGTTTTACCATACCAATTTTGAATGGACGAAAGATCGCAGAGAAAGAAGTTAGAGCTGGATACTGCATATTGCATAAGCTCAAAATTCAATTTGCGCAATTGGTATAAAAAAGAGCTGGATGTTTTGTTGGCATAATTGCCAAATACGCTATCATTTATTTCGGGATAATTGTAATAAACTGTTTTTGCCTTTAACGAGGTTTGTATTTTGTGGTTCAATTGTTCTATCAAATCCATGCGGTTCTCAGCAAGTGAGCTTTTTTCTTCAGCAGAGAGCTTATTGTATTTTCCCAGAAGTTTGTGTGTTGAATGAAAAACAATCACTATCTCCGGTTTATATTCGTAAAGCTCAGAGCCTTCATCAAAAACCTGTCTTTCTATTTGGTTAAAATCAGCTTCCCAAATTTTCAAATCAAACCCCGCTGTATAGCCAAAAGCTCTGATGGCTTGTGAAAGCAGTTGGGTGGCACTGTCTCCAAGCAAAGCAATCTTTACAGGAGTTAATCCCGAAAAGTCTTTTTTTAAATTCCTTTTTAATTCAGCAAAAGTTTGCATACAGTAGCGGCAGGTTTAAATGCAAATGATATATTGGCAACTATTTGGTTTGTTAGTTTTAGTAGGTTACCAAAGGATAAAAATAAAGTTTAAACGCTAAAGTTGAGTACCCGTTTATTAAAAAGCATTCTCATCACCTTTAAAAACTTTATAAACGGTCAAAAACATAATCCTTAGGTCTAACCAAATATTCCAGTTTTCCAGGTACCACAGATCTTCGTTTACACGATTGATTATTTGTTCATTATCTGTTATTTCACCTCTATAACCATTTACCTGTGCCCATCCCGTAATGCCCGGCTTAAGAAATTGCCTGATCATGTATTGATCCACAATTTTAGAATAATCGGAAGTATGTTTAACCATGTGCGGTCTTGGACCAACTAAACTCATTTCTCCTTTTATTACATTGATAAACTGAGGAAATTCATCCAGGCTGGTTTTACGT
>CAZDHQ010000493.1:0-4228 GCA_964505135.1 uncultured Ferruginibacter sp. | reverse complement strand
ATTATTCCTCGATAATTTTCAGCCCTCATGGAATCAGTGTAATGCTGCTGTTGGCTGAAACCAACCGATTTTACTTCAAGATACTATTCTATAAAATATCTGTAACAACTATTTCAACGGACATAAAAAAAGCACAGCATCTTTTAACGCTGTGCTTTATATCAATCAGGTGATACTAGTATTGTCTTTGCCCCACCGTTCTCTTTCTATCGCTGCTGGCATGCCTGTCATTGGTACGCCTGTTACCATTGTAGGAACGACCTGGTACAGCCTGCTGCGGCCTTTGCTGGCGCTGCTGTTGCTGCTTAGGACTTCTTCCCATAATTTGTGTAAACTCCGTATGATAAGGATGATCCGTTTGTACAGGAATCGTTTTATTAATCAGCTTTTGAATATCCCTCAAATCAGCCGTTTCATCTGCCTGACAAAAGGTAAATGAAATACCATCAGCCCCTGCCCTGCCCGTACGGCCAATGCGATGCACATAGGTTTCCGGCACTTCCGGTATCTCGTAGTTGATCACATGGGTGAGGTCATCAATATCAATTCCTCTTGCAGCAATATCTGTGGCCACCAGCACACGGGTAGTGCGATTTTTAAAATTGGTCAATGCTCTCTGTCTTGCATTCTGCGATTTATTACCATGGATCGCTTCAGCGCTAATGCCAATGCGATGCAGGTCTTTCACCACTTTATCAGCACCATGTTTGGTTCTTGTAAACACCAGTACCGTTTCAATGGCTTTATCTTTTAAAATATGCTGCAGCAATGCACGCTTATTGTCTTTATCCACGTAATATAGCCATTGCTCAATGCGATTAGCAGTAGAGCTCGGCGGTGTTACGGCTACTTTCACTGGCTCATGCAAAATACTGTCGGCCAGCGATTGTATTTCATCCGGCATAGTAGCAGAGAAAAACAAGGTTTGCCTTTTTACCGGTATCTTGGTAATGATTCTTTTTACATCATGCACAAAACCCATGTCCAGCATGCGGTCTGCTTCATCCAGTACAAAGATTTCAATGTCCTTCAGGCTTACCAATCCCTGGCTGTACAAGTCAAGCAGGCGGCCCGGTGTGGCAACTAAAATATCAACGCCTCTTCTCAATGCTTCCACCTGTGGCACCTGGCTTACACCACCAAACACCACTAAGTTCTTCAACCTAAGGTGGCGACCATAAGCGTTAAAACTTTCCTGTATCTGTATGGCCAGTTCCCTTGTAGGTGTAAGAATCAATGCACGGATGGGCTTGTGCCCTGGTCCGCTGTGTACATTGGGTTTGCTAAGTAACTGCAGCATGGGAATTGCAAAGGCAGCAGTTTTACCTGTACCTGTTTGCGCACATGCCAATAAATCTTTTTGCGCCATCACATGCGGAATGGCCGCTGCCTGTATAGGCGTAGGCTTGGTATAGCCTTCTTCATTCAGCGCATTTAAAATGGGCTGAATAATTTTCAAGTCTGTAAATAACAAAATGTCTATTTTAAAAATGAGTGCGGTAGAAGCGATGCTTCATCATTAAAAAACGAGTAGGCTCTAAGTATAAACGGTGAGGATGATACTGGATATTACTGGCTGATAATGCCGCTAAAAATTATGAACTGGCGCAAAGATAGGGTTTAATGCTGAGAGTAGCGAATTAGTGTTTGGACGATGGTTTTGGAACCAGCGATTGGTCTTTGTGGCAGCATCGTTGTGTCGCACTCTTGTGCGGCATACCACTTGTATAAATCTTCTCTTGTTAAATTAATCAAAGAATTTGCATTTTAGTCAAAATCCCAGCCATTTTTTTAATAACAGTTCGAAACTATCTAATACAATCCTGTATACCTTAGGTAGAAAAATGTTGATTTAATTTTATTGACCTGTACCCAAAATCTGCAAACTGAAGCCTGCACTTACTACTATAGATGATGCAGATGTTCCGACCAATTTTTTACACACTGCATTCGAATTTATTACAGGATAAAAAATTTTTAGTCCTTCAATACGCACTTCCGTATTAGCTTCAGGTACGGTTCCACAACTCCAGTTACCAGCTTCTTCCCAAGCGGTACTCACTGTTCCGTTCCAATAGTTAATCAAGCATGGTGGAGTAAAAGGACAATCAATTGGTATTGGAGCCGATTCTGATATATTAGTACCATTCCCAAGTTGACCAAGTGTATTTCTTCCCCATGTCCAGAGACTTCCATCGGTTTTAATTGCTACACTGTGAAATGCTCCGGTATTTACCATTGACCAATTTTTTTCATTCCCTATTTGTGTAGGAATATTCCTCTGAATATTTGTACCATCGCCAAGTTGACCATAAGTATTTTCTCCCCATGACCATAATGTACCATCTGTTTTTACTGCTAATACATACCCGCTTGTACGAGTTGCAGCGCTTGCGTTAATCCAATCAGTGGAGCTACCTATTTGAACAGGACTATTTCTTTGAATTGTTGTACCATCGCCAAGTTGGCCATTAGTATTATTTCCCCAACCCCAGATTGTACCATCTGTCTTAATAGCTATACTAAAGAGCCCTCCTGCACTGACACTCTTCCACTCACTTGCCGTTCCAATTTGTATAGGAGTATTTGTATTGATAGTTGTCCCGTTGCCTAGTTGACCGTAAGTATTATCCCCCCACGCCCAGAGAGTTCCATCAGATTTTATTGCTATCGTGTGTTCTTGCCCCGTGCTTACACTTTTCCAATTGTTGTCACTACCTATTTGTACAGGACTAGGTTCAATACTGCCAAGTCCATTATGTCCATTACCAATTTGACCGCTATCATTTGCTCCCCATCCCCAAAGTGTTCCGTCAACTTTGATTGCCATGGCGTATACATCGCCTGCGCTCACATTTCTCCAATTGTTTAAAGTACCGATTTGCGCTGGGCTTGGTTGGAAAATACCCGGACCACTAGAACCGTCACCAAGTTGACCGTTGTAATTGTATCCCCAGGTCCATAAGGTTCCATCTTTTTTGACACCTATACTAAAATTACTTCCTGCACTTACCGTTTCCCAAGTGTTGTCTATGCCGATAAGTAGAGGGACTCTTCTGGCTGTATATGTGTTTCCATCGCCAATCTGACCAAAATAATTATTGCCCCAAGCCCACATAGATCCATCTTGCCCGATGGCTATGTTATGATTATCGCCTCCATCAATTTGCTTCCAGCATTTCTGCGCAATAACGTTGCTCGCAATAAAAAATGAAAAATAAAAAAATAGAAATTTAGTACTAAGAACATTTAGATTCATGGTGTTGCTTTGATTTAGAGATGAATAACCAGGGCTAAAGCCATTTTAGTTCATGTAAGTGATTAGCATATTACTCAAAGTGCGGGGGCATCTATGGCTTAATGCACGTCAATTTTATAACAGCGCTAAAATACGACTTAAATAAATCGACAATTAATTTATAAGAATTTCTCTTTAAAAATTTTTAATTAACCAATAACGATACATTGAAGGAGTTATTCAGATAGTGAAATTAAGAACATGTAAACATCGCCACACTTTATCTTCGCACTACTAAAAGAAACTACCGCCCCATGACCTTTGTCGACATCATCTTATACACCGGGATTTTTGTATTTGCTGTTACAGGTGCATTAAAAGCACGTGCCCATAAGATGGATATACTCGGTGGTTCCGTACTGGCGTTTGTTACCGCCTACGGCGGTGGTACTTTACGTGATTTATTAATTGGCATTCGGGTGGGGTGGATGAATGATAATATTCCGTTGATCCTGGTAGCAGCGGCAGTAATCGTAGTGTTTCTCTTCAAAAAGAATTTACCGGCATTTGAAAAAACAATCTTCTTTACGGATGCCATAGGCCTGGGTATGTTTGCTGCTGGTGGCATTGAGCGTAGCCTTACACATGGCATATCTGATGCGTATGCAGTGCTGCTGGGTGTAATGTCAGCCACCTTTGGAGGCCTGATTGCTGATCTGCTGTCAGGGCGACCACCATCACTGTTTCAGAAAGGCGAATTGTATGCTACTGCTGCTGCTATTGGCGGGGTAGTTTATATTTTATTGATGCACTTCCATGTATCATCTAATTTATCGCTTAGCATTTGTGTGGGGATAGTGGTAGCCGTTAGGATTATCTCAAGAAAGAAAAATATTGCACTGCCGCACATCTAATGTAAACCTGTAGCAAACCAAATCATCAAGGCGTAGCACATCCTATATTTCTTTACTCTCTACACAAAAGTTAAAA
>CAZDHQ010000492.1:0-4241 GCA_964505135.1 uncultured Ferruginibacter sp. | reverse complement strand
AAAACAAAGTACCAAACATAAAATGGTAACTTATTATGTTTATTACTTACAACTACTTGTAAATTTGAATGTTATGACGTCTTTCTACTAAAATAGGAAACTTTAGCAATTTTATGAGCGGAGTTTTTTTTATATGAGCGGTTAAAAGCGATCTAATTTCAAAATATTAATCGCTAAAAAGGGTTTCTTCGGAAATTACTATCCTAAAAAAATAGAAAAATCACTATAGGGTGTGATTTTTTCCTTGAATAACTTTATGTTAATTCAATATCTATTAAAATTCAATTTGTATGACAACCAATGTTAGTAAACAAGGGGTTTTTGCCAGCCTCGGAAAAGCCGTAGCAAACTTCTTTAGCAGCCTTTTTTTATCTAGTTCTACAAGAGAATTTAACAGGCTCAAGAATTTTATTGCTTCCTGAAATTCCGGCTATAAAACCAAACAGAATTGCAAGATTTTCTGGGTTTGTCCTGTATGTTGCAACGTATTGTGTTTTAACTAAAGAAACTTCAGCCTTTTCTTTCTGGAGATTTTTTCGCTTGCAGCCATCTCGATTACTTTCCCTCCATAATCTGCGCCTGCAATATCCTGCAGCAACTTGGTTTTTATCTGTTTTTCATAAATACCTGCTAAGCTACAAGCCTTATCAAAACTGGTGTGCATGCCATAACCTTCAAGCATTGGCGGAACATTAAATAACTCTGGATATACCTGGAATTTTTTAATGAAATAGAAAGTACTATTGTTTATTTTTTTACAATAGGAAGTATAAGTGTGTTCCATAATGGTACTATTTTGATTGTACAGTTTGAAGGATATTGGTAACTGGCCATCAAAAGAATTGTACGGATTTTAACTATTTGCTCCAGGCAAATGATACAGGACTGGACTTTAAAACGGGATCGTATTAATTAAAGAAAAAAGCATTGATTCTTTTAGGAAAACTGCTTAATAGTCTTGTTTCCTGTTCTGTTACATTTTCTTCCTCAGCCCTTTGTGCTATTACTCTATACCCGAGAGAGGGGAGATTAATTTTAATGGTTTCGTATTTTACAGATACCATGTTTTCGTGAAAAGAAATCTGGGGATCATCCACCATTTTAAAACTGCTAGAATGATCGACAAATACTTTTTCTATCTTAACATTGGTGTACGTAGCTATCAACTTCTTTAATGCATTAATTTCTTCTTTGTTAATAACAGCAGGTTTTGATTTCCAATAAAAAACATTCACAATACCACTGAAATTTTTCAATGAGAGTATCTCAGCTTCAGAAACGTGTACAAAAACAATCGAACTAAATAAGGTTTCAGAAACAGTTTTTCTATTGCCATTTTTACCCCTTAATATATTTACAACAGGACAAAAATTTTCTATTCCACGTCGTGAAAGAAGCGCTGAAACTTTAAGCTCTTTTTGTGGCTTTGTATAAACTGCATACCAACTACGAAACATTGCTGTAGGTTTAGTTTGTGAACACTGCAGTTTTTCAAAATTTGGATTAGACAATGACGTCTTTCGAAGGAAGGTGGAAGGCCTTAAGCCTGGCTTTCAAATGGATGCAATCGGGTAAATGCTGATAAGTAAAACTAACATAATTTAAATAGTAAGATAATAGATTTTCTGAATAAACTAATAGATAAAATCTATAAATATAAAAACTAAGAGGTTGCAGTATGCGAAATATTATTTTTGGAAAAAAATTATGGATACATTAACCCTGGGAGTGGGTACACGCTTACAGCATACACAGTTTGGTCCTGGTGTGATTGTAGGTGTACGATATGCAGCTTACCTTATCTCGTTTATAAATAGTGGAATTAAGGAGATAGAAAAAACAGATCCAAATCTTGAGGAGATTATTCCGGAGAATATCAGCGAGGAATTAGAAACAATCTCGGAGGTTGAAAAATCTCTATTAAAAATACTGCGCCTCTGGTGTGGTTTTTCAGAGCTTGTTCCATTAGGAGATAAATGGAAAGGTGGTACACTGATTCTTCAGCCTTATGATAAAACCCAAAAACCAAAAGAAATTCCTATTGAAGATTTTTTCCATAAGATTGTTATGTTACGGGATCGCCTGAGGGTGCTTGAGCAAAATATTAACAGTAATAAACAACTTAGCGATGAAGAAAAAGTAAATATCCAGCAGTATATCACCCGTTGTTATGGTTCGCTCACTACTTTCAATGTGTTGTTTAAAAATAAAGAGCACTGGTTTGTTGGCGAAAAATCGGCGAGGGAAGACTAGGCCTTATATTTTGTTTATATTGTGCATCAACAATTGATAATGCCTTTATGCCCCGACTTTTAAGAAGCCTGTATTTCCAGGTGTTGCTTGCTATAGCTGCAGGGATTATCCTGGGGTATCTCTATCCATCCTTTTCTATCCAATTAAAACCTTTTGGCGATGGATTTATTAAGTTAATCAAAATGATGATCGCTCCCATCATTTTTTGCACCATTGTTACAGGCATTGCCGGCATGCAGGATACAAAAAAGATTGGACGTGTAGGAATAAAAGCATTGCTTTATTTTGAAATAGTTACTACTGTAGCACTTATCATAGGCCTGGTTGTGATTAACCTGCTAAAGCCAGGCAGTGGAATGAATGTGGATGTAAATACGCTTGATGCAAAAGAAGCCACCGCCTATATTAGCCAGGGAAAATCACAAACGGTTACAGATTTTCTGCTCAATATTATTCCTGAAAATATTGTGAACGCCATTGCTAACAATAACCTTCTGCAGGTTTTATTTTTTTCTGTATTGATAGGTTTTACATTATCTAAGATTAAAGAAAAAGCACAGCCTCTTTTGAATGTGATTCAATCTTTGGAGGATGCACTATTTAGTATCATAAAAATGATTATGAAACTTGCACCTATAGGAGCCCTTGGCGCTATGGCATTTACAATAGGTAAATATGGTGTAGGTTCCTTAAGCTCACTTGGTGGTTTGATGTTATCCTTTTATATTACCTGCATCATATTTATCCTGCTTGTACTGGGAGGCATTTTAAAATTTGCCGGTTTTAATATTTTTAAACTGCTTCGGCACATTAAAGAAGAATTATTAATCGTACTTGGTACATCTTCTTCTGAGGCTGCTCTTCCGAGCCTTATTGGCAAATTAGAAAAAGCTGGCTGCTCAGAACCTGTTACCGGTCTTGTAATTCCTACCGGTTACTCCTTTAACCTGGATGGTACATCTATCTATTTAACTATGGCGGCCGTTTTTTTAGCACAGGCAACTAACACCACTCTTGATATTACTCATCAACTAACACTGCTGCTGATTTTATTGCTAACTTCAAAAGGCGCCGCTGGTGTTACTGGCAGCGGCTTTATTACATTAGCTGCCACATTACCTGCTGTGGGCCACATACCGGTAGCTGCTATTGCACTCATACTGGGTATTGACCGCTTTATGAGCGAAGGAAGAGCTATTACCAATATCATTGGAAATGCAGTAGCCACCGTAGTAATAGCTAAGTGGGAAAAAGAATTAGATTTGGAAACGGCCAATGAAATACTTGCATAGATCAACGCAGCCCATACAATAAAGTAATTTTCCGTCGACCAAAGTTTTAAATTCCTACGTCAGTAATCTGCTCTCAACATTCGGATAAATTACCAAAAGTACAACCGTGTTTATTGCTATTTCAAAACAAAGAAGGATTCAGTCCATTTATATTCTTCGTTGTCTTGAAATGATTGTAATACATTTTATGAATGTGCAGAAATATCCGTCTTCACTTTTATATTTTATCTGCGTTACGAATGATAGTTTATTTATTAAAAGATCATTCTTTACAACAGGGCGTAGATGATGTTGCTGGCATTCATTTTAAGTTTATTCAGCCATGTGAAGGCTTAAATCTTGCTATTGTTTATCTAGTCTGGATATCAGTAGTGATTGCTTAATATTCATTATGCAAATGGCATGCTCACTATAAAGCGAATCATCTGGAAAAAATGACTCAGTTATTTATACTGAAGAGCAGTAAAACAACCAAAATGAAGTAAGTTTATCATCATAACTTATTTTATGAGAGTGTTATTACTACTGCTATTGTTTCCTGTTTATCTTTTTGCTCAATCAACGTCCGATATCAAACGCTGGCAACAGCAAGCGAATCAGGTTACCATCATTAGAGATAATTGGGGTATTCCGCATATTTATGGAAAAACAGATGCAGATGCTGTATTCGGTTTGTTATACGCACAATGCGAAGAT
>CAZDHQ010000491.1:0-4242 GCA_964505135.1 uncultured Ferruginibacter sp. | reverse complement strand
ATACATTGTGCGGAATGTTTTTCTGCTTCAGCATCCTTGCCAGCAATTCACTGATCTCAACTGATGTAGTACCTACGAGGCAAGGTCTTCCAGCGTTACGCAATTTTTCTATCTCATCAATAACAGCCTTGTATTTTTCTCTCTTGGTTTTATACACTAAATCCTGCTCATCTTTACGGATGAGTTGCATGTTGGTTGGAATGGTTACCACATCCAACTTGTAGATATCCCAAAATTCACCTGCTTCTGTTTCTGCAGTACCCGTCATACCACAGAGCTTGTGATACATACGGAAGTAGTTTTGTAAAGTGATCGTTGCATAGGTTTGTGTACTTGCTTCAATCTTTACATTTTCTTTTGCTTCAATTGCCTGGTGCAAACCATCACTGTATCGTCTTCCATCCAGGATACGGCCTGTTTGTTCATCCACAATTTTCACCGCACCATCCATCACCACATACTCCACATCTTTATCAAATAAAGTGTAAGCTTTCAATAACTGCTGCACCGTATGAATACGTTCTGCTTTCACAGAATATTCATTCAGCAATCCTTCTTTCTGTTGTAATTTTTCTTCGGTTGGTAAGCTGCTTTTATCTATTTCAGCCAGCTTAGTTGCAATGTCTGGCAGCACAAAGAATTCAGGATCTTCACCTGATTTGGTGATCAATGAAATTCCTTTATCCGTTAAATCAACCTGGTTATTTTTCTCATCAATGTGGAAGTACAATTCTTCATCTGCCTTTGGCATTTCTTTTTGCTGATCTGCCAAATAATAGTTTTCTGATTTCTGCAGTTTTACCCTGATGCCCGGTTCACTTAAAAACTTAATTAATGCACCGTTTTTTGGTAAACCCCTGTGGGCACGGAACAAAGAAAGACCACCATCTTTTGGATCATCATTACCTTCTGCAATTTTCTTTTTTGCATCAATTAAAAATTGGTTCACTGCCTTGCGCTGTGCATCTACTAGTTTTTCAATTCTTGGTTTAAGATCAAAGAATTGCTGTGTGTTATCGCTGTGTCCAATCGGTCCGCTAATGATCAGCGGCGTACGGGCATCATCAATCAAAACGCTATCCACCTCATCCACCATTGCAAAATGATGTTTGCGCTGCACCATCTCATTTGGATTGTGCACCATGTTGTCTCTCAGGTAGTCAAAACCAAATTCGTTGTTGGTGCCATAAGTGATATCAGCATTGTAGGCATTGCGTCTTGCATCACTGTTGGGTTCATGCTTATCAATACAATCCACTGTTAAACCCAGCCATTCAAAAATGGGCCCGTTCCACTCACTATCCCTTCTCGCCAGGTAATCATTCACCGTTACAATGTGTACACCTTCACCGGCCAATGCATTTAAGTAAGCAGGCAATGTACTCACCAGCGTTTTACCTTCACCGGTAGCCATCTCAGCAATTTTGCCGGAGTGCAATACCATACCACCAATCAACTGCACATCATAATGCACCATGTTCCAGGTCACATCACCACCGGCAGCTTTCCAGGTGTTTTTAAAATAGGTTTTATCACCTTCAATGCGGATATAATCTTTCTTTACTGCTAATGTTTTGTCCAGCTCTGTTACACCACTTTCCAAAACAGCATTTTCTTTAAAACGCCTAGATGTTTCTTTGATTACAGCAAAAGCTTCCGGCATTATTTCCTGCAGCACTTCTTCAATCTGCTTGTCTCTTTCTTTTTTCAGCACATCAATCTGCTGGTAAGCTTTATCTTTTTGTGTGATGTCTAAATCGGAGAGGTTGTCAGCTTCTGTTTTCTGAGCATTGATTTGTTCATCAATTGCTTTCAGATGCTCTGCAATACGGCTGCGAAATTCAAATGTTTTATTTCTAAGCTGGTCGTTGCTGAGTGATTGGTATTTGGCAAAGTATTCGTTGATTTTTGCAATCACCGGGGTGATTTTCTTTACATCTTTTTCACTTTTGTTGCCACCAAATATTTTTGATAAAAGGCCTATCATATCGTTCTGTATTGTTAATAGTGTTTTGATACCCCAAAGGGAATTCTGAAATTGTCAAATATGGTGCTGGAAAAATTTTGTAGCCAAATTGACAGAGCGGCAAAGGTAATGATTACTTGCAGTGTTTTGGGGTTGTTGTAAGGCCAAAATAAATCTTTCCAAATTTGTTAACTCATTGCCGTTGGTATGGTCTACTTAATAATGTTGAGCTTGTGATGGAAGAGATCAGGCTCAAAATGGATGAGTTTATTCAATAAAAAACTGGCAGCATTGGCTACCAACGTCATTACAGTAGCCTTTTTCCAACTGCAATTCAGGAAAAACCAGTAACCCAGGCCTTCTAATATCACCACACCAATCATCGCCAGGTCTGGATTAAAATCTGTTTTAAGCCTGATAATATGGTAAATGGGCCAGGTAACAAAGTTTACAAAAAGGCAAACGAGGTAAGCGCCCCTTCTTTTTTTTCTTTTAAAAAAGAAGCCGATGATGGGCAGTTCTACCAGAAGGGTAATCAGTAAATTAATGGTAAGTTCCATGCGATGTAGCTGTGATAAAGGTAATGTCTTATTTGAAACTGTAATATTATCAAAAAATTGAAGATCAGCGCTTATTCATTTGCCTTACAATAAAATATCAGCCCAGGATAGAATGGAACTGCCCGTTTTTTGTGGATAATCCTTCCATCTTTTAGCATTTTTTGCCATACCTTTGCCCACCAAAATAAAACTCATTCATTTCTAATTCATATTTGATATGTCAGGAGCATTAAAGGAAGTTCGTAACCGGATTAAGAGTGTTCAAAGTACGCAGCAAATTACCAAAGCCATGAAGATGGTGAGTGCAGCCAAACTAAGAAGAGCACAGGATGCCATTACGCAAATGCGCCCTTATGCTCAAAAACTGCAGGAAATGCTGAGTAATATTGTTAGCAACAGTGAAGGTGAACTGAATCTTTCTTTAGCAGCAGAGAGAACCGTGGAGAAAGTATTGATCATTGTGATCACCAGCGACAGGGGACTTTGCGGTGGTTACAACAGCAACCTGATTAAACTGGCTAAACAATTGGCCAAAGAAAAATATGCTAACCAGTTTGCAAAAGGTAACGTTCAAATTTTAGCAATTGGTAAAAAAGGATACGAGCAATTTGCAAAAGGTGGTTTTAAAGTGTATGACAAATACTGGGATATTTTCACCGGCTTAAGCTTTGAAAAAGTGCAGGCTGCGGCTCAATACGCCATGACTGCGTTTAGCAACAAAGAAGTAGATGCGGTAGAAATTGTGTACAGTGAATTTAAGAATGCAGCTACCCAGCGTTTTGTGGTGGAACAATTTTTACCGGTGGTAAAGATTCCAAAGCAGGCTGGTCAGAAAAAGGCAGACTTTATTTATGAACCTGCCAAAGAAACATTGGTAAACGAATTGATGCCAAAGATTTTGAACACACAATTGTACAAAGCTGTATTGGATGCCAATGCCAGTGAACATGGAGCAAGAATGACAGCGATGGATAAGGCAAGTGATAATGCAAACGAATTACTGAAATCACTGAAGATAAGTTACAACAGGGCAAGGCAGGCAGCCATTACCACAGAGCTTACCGAGATTGTGAGTGGTGCGGCGGCGTTGAATGGATAGGTTAATTAGCTGATTAGCTAATGTGCTGATTTGCTAATTTTTAAACTAGTTAGCTCTTCGGATTTTGCTTAACATATTCATCACCAATTAGCACATTAAAAAGGTCATTACACTATCGGCTCTTATTGTTTTTGCTGGCTCTTGGTTAGTAATTAGCACATTAGCAAATCAGCACATTAGCACATTATAATGGAACTCTCTCAAATAATACCACATATTGAAGCATTGATCTTTGCCAGCGACAGGCCGCTTTCGAATGCGGAGTTGCTGGAATTGCTGAACAATGCCCTGGGTTTTATTGAAGACCGTGCCACTATTGAACAGGTGGATGCCGCCATTGAAGGCATCGCTGAAAAATACAGTGCAGAGTTTTATGCTTTTGAGCTGAGACAAAGCGGCGGCGGCTGGCAATTCCTTACTAAAAAAGAATACCACAAAACAGTAGCACAATTAAATGGTGATAAGTTTTTAAAGCGGCTTTCTATTGCAGCTTTAGAAACCCTGGCCATCATTGCCTACAAGCAACCGATCACTAAAAGTGAGATTGAAGCCATCCGTGGTGTGAACTGTGATTATGCGGTGCAGAAATTACTGGAAAAAGATTTAGTGGTGATTAC
>CAZDHQ010000490.1:0-4245 GCA_964505135.1 uncultured Ferruginibacter sp. | reverse complement strand
AGCACAGGTAAAGCAAAACTTTCTGGCCAACATGAGCCATGAGATAAGAACCCCTATGAATGCCATTCTTGGTTTTACCAGGCTACTGCAGAAAGAACCACTTAGTGATTTATCAAAAGAGTATGTACAAACAATTGAAAAATCGGGAGAAAACCTGTTGGCAATTATTAACGATATACTTGACCTGAGCAAGATTGAAGCCGGCATGATGCGTATTGAATCTGCTCCCTTTAGCATTCACGAAATTGTTCACTCCGTGGAAGCAATGTTCAGGGAAAAAGCAAAAGAAAAACAAATCAATCTTGCTGCTTTCATTGATCCAAATGTACCTGCAATGCTGGAAGGAGATGCAACCCGGTTAATGCAAGTATTGATTAACCTTGTGAGCAATGCTGTAAAGTTTACACTAAAGGGTGATGTGGATGTAAAAGTGGAATGCACAAATAAACTGGAGAACCAGGTGGAAATAAAGATTCAGGTAAAAGATACAGGCATTGGTATAGCACAGGAAAAAATCATCGACATGTTTGAAAGATTTAAGCAGGCAGATGATGCTGTAACCAGGAAATTTGGAGGTACGGGCTTAGGTCTCTCTATTGTAAAAGAATTGGTACTGCTGCAGAAAGGCAGCATTAAAGCATCCAGCCAGCCGGGCATTGGAACCACCATTGATGTAATGATTCCATATAAAATTGCCGGCAATAAAAATGCAGATGCAAGTAGTTACCTGCCACACAGCAATAATCCTCTTTCAACAAAAGACCGCATACTGGTGGTAGAAGACAATGAGATCAATCAAAGCCTGGTAAAGCATTTATTCAACAGCTGGGGCCTGTTATTTGATATTGCAGAAAATGGAAGACTGGCCGTAGACATTTTAAAACTATCCCCGGATAAATACAGCCTTGTGCTAATGGATATACAAATGCCCGAATTAGATGGCTACACTGCAGCAGAAGAAATAAGGAAAGAACTACAACTGAAAATCCCCATTATTGCCATGACGGCGCATGCGCTGATAGGCGAAAGAGAAAAATGCATGTCACATGGAATGAATGGTTATATTTCCAAACCAATCAGGCAGGATGAATTGTATCATCTTATTAGCCAGTTTATCAACAACAAACAGGATGGTGATCACTTTACACAAATACTAGCGACAGAAAAAACACTTTCACCCTACAAGCACATCAACTTAAATTATATGAAAGAAATAAGTGGTGGCAATATTGATTATGAAAAAACCGTAACAGAACAATTTATTCATGCTGTACCGGCAGACCTCGCTGCCATAAGAAAGAACTGGATGCAGCAAGATATTGCAACTATGCGAAAGATAGCGCATAACATGAAAACAACCGTATCCATCATGGGCCTTGACAGCGTATTACAGCCAGTGCTCGACAGCCTGGAATATGAAGACTTAACCGATGATTTGTTTAGAGACAGATTCAATTCAGTTTCCAGTATTTGCGATGCGGCAGTAGAGGAAGCAGCACAACTTTATTCAACTATGTGATGATATCATTCGTTGCCCCTGGTAATTTTAATTAAAAAAATTCTTTTTAACAATGCAGGATAAAAGCAACAGTACTTCAGCCTTAACATTAGCAGCATTGCTGGTAACCATTGTAGCATGTTATATACTGCTTCTGCATCAAAATAAAATACCCTCCTATTCGCTCAAGGGAAATACCTCACACCAATCGGTTCCCATCAAATATATCTATCTAACTTTTGATGATGGCCCTTTAAATGGCAGCGAAAATATAGACAGTGTGATACTTGCCGAGCGATTAAAGATCAGTGTGTTTTTAGTGGGCGAACATGCAGAGCTGAGTAAACAATTGGGAACCTATTATAAGCTGTATGAACAAAATCCTTTTGTGGAATCATACAACCATAGTTTTACCCATGCCAATGACAGGTACCTGCAGTTTTACAGCAATCCACAAAATGTATTGGCGGATATACAAAAAAATGAACAAACCTTACAGCTTCGCTATAAAGTAGTACGGCTGCCTGGCAGGAATATCTGGCGCATAGGAAGCAGGAAAAAAGATGATGGCGTAAGCGGATCAGCAGCAGCAGACCTGTTGGCGAAAAATGGATATAAACTATACGGCTGGGATCTTGAATGGCAGCATCATCCCAAAGATGGCACCCCTATACAGTCAGTAAATGAAATGGAAAAAGAAATAGAAACCAGACTGCAAAGCGGAAACAGCTTTACAAAAGATCATATCGTTATACTCCTGCATGATGAAATGTTTCAAAAAAAATGGGAAGAAAGTGAACTAAAAGAATTAATTGACCTGCTGCGTACACACGAGAATTTTGTTTTTGAACATATCCGTTTTTATCCCTGACAAATAATTCCATCATAAGATAAGCCTGATCTTGTTGCCAGCAGGACTCATCATTTATTGGTGATTACGGAGAAGGCTTTACGCTTTAGATATTTTTATCTTTACCGGCTGTAATTTTTCCTCCACTATCTTACCAGCACACTGTTGATAATATCAATAAATCATTTCGGCTATTCCTTTTGCCTGTTAACCGATTTGCTTTTACTAAGGGCACATTCCCATTTTACATTTGGTATATGAAAATCAAAACAACTATTTCTTAAAATTAAATTTATCAAAATGAAAACTATTTTTTTGTTAACAGCAACAGCAATGGCTGCCACCACACTGGTAAAAGCACAAACACTGGTTTCATTGCAGGACGAAATGAACATCGACAAGTCTATGGAGCATTCGATTAAAATGAAACACAAAGAAGACAAACAGGAGTTCAGGAGAATGAAGGGTTGGGATGTTCCAACAAGAACACTGGATGCATTTGCGGTTGATTTCGGAAGAAACTACACCCCTGCCTGGAGTAAGCTTGATAACCTGGATGAAGCAACCTTTGTACAAAATGGCCAGCCGGTATCAGCATTTTATGACTTTAACTCTAATTTGGTAGGCACCACTCAACACAAGACTTTTGCTGATTTACCAGTGAAGGCTCAGCAGCACATAAGAGAACATTACAGCAATTACACACCCACCGATGTATTGCTTTTTGATGATAATGAAAATAATGACACCGATATGATTTTATACGGGAACCAGTTTGAAGACAAGGACAGTTATTTTGTGGAACTAAGCGACATTAGCAAAAAAATAGTAGTGCAGGTTTCCATGGATGGCGATGTGAGTTATTTTACAACGCTTAGATAAGGTGTATTTTTCTGCAAATCACCCAAAACAATTCTGCGTCCCCTGCTGTTCAGTTTGCTAACATACCTTACACTGAAGGGCAGGGTTCGCAGAGAAAAAAGTGCTGCTGTTGTTCCTATTACTGTGGTACAGCTACAAATTCATTTCAGATAATAGTGATTTGTATTAATTCGAATTCTTCAATTAATATTCAAACCTGGCGATGGCATCATCCTGTAACACCGCATTTATAAATGCGGTGTGATTTTTTTCAGCGCCCTGTGTTTGCCAGGTACTTACCAGCAGGTTTCCATCTTTAACCTGGCTGGTCAATTTATAATGTAGTTTGTGTTGCTGCAGCAGTTGTTCAAAATGCAGCAGGTGCTCATTAGAATAAGTACAGGAAATACGATAAGTTTTTGCCTGGTTTATACGGTCAATGGTTTGTTCAACATATGGCAGTATGGCAAGCACAATCAATATCAAAATACTGGCACAGGTCGCTGCAAAATAATACCCACCACCAATACCCATGCCCACGGCTGCTACAGACCAAATGCTTGCAGCAGTAGTAATGCCGTTTACCCTGTTCTCTCCCCTGAAGATAACACCAGCTCCTAAAAAGCCCACGCCAGACACAATGCTGGAGGCAATCCTGTCCGGGTTACCCAATCCTCCAATTTTAACAGACATCATTGTAAAAAAACAGGCTCCAATAGAGATCATAATCATGGTTCTAAATCCTGCAGACTTACTGCGGTATTCTCTTTCAGAACCTACAATACCTCCCCATAGCGCTGCCAATAAAAACTGACCCAGTATTTCGTAATCTATCATTTTTAATATGCTTTGATAATGGCTGAAAAGGTAGAAAATAATTCTGGTTGATTCAACGATACATTTTGCCTGTTTGGCTATTGGTTATTCTTTTTAATGTCATCTGCCGGTACTTTAGTATGCTATCCTATCACTTCTATAAAAACTACATCATGTGCAGGATCGTTGATGAGCTCGCTAAAAAAAATCATATTCCACC
>CAZDHQ010000489.1:1823-4250 GCA_964505135.1 uncultured Ferruginibacter sp. | reverse complement strand
GGATGCCAAATTCTGAAGCCCATCTAAATTACTTAATACAGGGTTGTTATCTATTTCAATACCGTTACCCAAACTGGTGATTTTCTCTAAGCCGTATAGATTTGGCAATACAGTATTATTAACAATATATAGCCGCCCATATATGTTTGAAAGATTTGCCAGCGCTGAGATATCAGTTAAAGATGCGTTGTTGATAATAGAAAAATCAGCACCCACAAATTCCAAATGCTGTAATCCATTTAGATTCTTAAGGCTCTCATTTTCGCCAATTCTCATTTCTCCTGAGCTTGCAGCTACATAGCTGTCTAATCCCTCAAAGTTTATTAATGACTTGTTATTAGAAATTTGAACACTTCCCTGGGTCATTCTTAGCTTTCCCAATCCTTTAAAATTTAACAGCATAGGGTTTCTCTCTACAAAAAAAATATTTGCTAAAAAAGCTCCCGTTATTTCAAGGCTGTCTAAGCCTGTGAAATCTGATACCTGGGTACCTGACATTTCGAACCCGTAATTAATAATAGCCAATCCCAGCAACGGGCTTAAATCTGTGACCGAACCGTTTATATGCAATGTGCCGTTAATAGTAGTATACCCATTGCTACCAAAATCAATTACTTCCTGTTGAGAAGCCAGGGTAATATTTCCCTCATATATTTTCTGATATTTTGTGGTGAACTTAATTTCGCTACCATACCCTACACCATTGGCGGTTATAGCATATGCACGTAAATAATAGGTGACTTTAGACGGCAACTGGAGAACATTTAAGATAAATGATCCGTCATTTTTCCTAAATGGCACTTGAAATTTTTTATAATTTTTTTCAGTAGTGGGTCCTGCAATTGTATCTACCACAAATCCATATTCAATGATTTTTGCTTCCCCAGAATCCAGTATTTGGCCTTCAAACACCACTGAATAATAGGTAAGGTCAGTAACATTTTTTGTTAATAGCTTGGGAACTTTAGGTGCCGGAGGTGGCGGGGGTGGTACTTTTATTACATCAGGCTTCTTGCATCCAATGCTGAAAAGGATAAAAAACAAAACTATAAACGTCTTATTCATGTTTTCGATTTATAAAGGTTAAACAGATAGTGTAATCTCAAATATAAAAAAATTTCTTTTAGTTTAAAAGATGAGAATATATTGATACAGCTTCTTCCCATTCAATCCCGCTATCACCGCCTTAAAATGCTCCAGCGCTCCTTCCAAATTTTCTACAATATCTTCCGCCAGTTCATCCGGATCAGGCAGGTTGTCTAAGTCAGCGAGGGATTTATCTTTTATCCAGGTGATGTCTAAGGAGGTTTTATCCCTTGCAATGAGTTTGTTTCAGTGAATTTACCTTGGTGCCAATATTTGCATTTGTGTGCCAAAAGCTTTGGCATGAAGCGTTATTGTTTTTCCGCAGCTTCATTATACTGCTGTATCAATTTCTCTAAATTACCTATCTTATATTCATCTGCCTGTATCTTATGAAGCAGTTCTTCGTTCTCTGAAACTAAGGTTGTGATTACTTCTTTAAAATTATTGTTGTCAACAAAATAAGTAATGTTATCCTTCCTCACAGCGTAGGTAGTGATGTACGAGCCTCCTCCTTTGAAAGCACCAGTTGAATTAGCACTTTTTAAGTTTAACTCCATTTCTTTATACAAATTGATTTTACCTTCAATTTCAAGCCACATCAATTTATGTATTTCTTTGTCGCCTTTTTTATACACCACATGCTCATATACATTTGATCCGTTCCCCAGGAATTTGATACTGTCCAAAGGCAGCACCACTTCTTCGTTTGATTCAAAACCTTTTTTTATGCGTACTTTATCTCCAAAAGATGAAGTGAGTGGTACACGGCAATAAATAGTATCACCGCTGGGTGTTAATATAATACCATTTGTATAAGTAACCTGTTGACTATATAAGTTCATTGATACAACCAATAACAGAAGGGCTACATTGTATTTCATATTTTCTTTCATTTTATGTTTTCCTGAAACAGGTTTGTTTTTTCTCATGAATTCAGTGGCGCAAGTCTCCCGATCTCTCTGGCGCAGGCCTCCCGACCTGGTGCCAATCGTCGCTACTGCTTTGCATTTAATGAAGCAATCACCGCTTTAAAACACTCCAGCGCTCCTTCTAAATTTTCTACAATATCTAATACCAGTTGATCGGGCAGGTTGTCTAAATTAGCCGGGAATTTATCTTTTAGCCAGGTGATGTCTAAGGCGGTTTTATGGTTTGTATGATTTTATTGTAATAGTTTTTGTAGTCAGCATTGAACAACTAATATAAAAGCTTCCCATCTTTAGTAAGTACCATTATACCCTCACCGATTTTTGCAGAATCGATAGTAGCACCGGTTTTAGCATCATAGCTGATGGTAGTTCCTTTACGGGTCGGTGAAGCCCACATATTAACGTCGGCATA
>CAZDHQ010000489.1:0-1758 GCA_964505135.1 uncultured Ferruginibacter sp. | reverse complement strand
CAACAGCGTCGATAACAATCAACTTATCAAACTGGAGTTCAGTTGTTCTCCGCCACAATTCTTTACCTGTTGCAATATCTGCGGATGCAAAGAGAGGCTGGTTAAAGTTTTCATAGCCATCAATAAAAAACTGATTACCATAACCTGCATGTGCAGTTACATCTACCTGATCATAACGTGTCCAGTCAATGGCACCGGTTTTTTTGTTGACAGCAGCAATACCCCTACCAGTAGTGTAATTTTGTACACTACCTAAAATATAATTGCCTACGGCTGGCGTTGTTATACCTGGATACTCACTCGGTGTATACAGCAATATACTCTTTGACCATAATAGGTTGCCGGTACTTTTATCAAATGAAGACAAACCATTATAGCTTACAAAAAGCCCGTCTTTATCATAGTAAATCTTGCTCTCATAGTCAACAAGCGTTTTCCATTTTACTTCTTTTTTCCATATATCAAATGCATACAAGTAAGGAGCAAGTCCCATCCCACATCTGCACTGATGTAATAAAAAGTATTGCCCTCAATAAAACCTCCAGCAACATTACCATATGGATTAGGAGGAGAAGGTATTTTCCAATAAAGTTCGCCAGTATTAATACTGACAGCCTCTATGTATGCCTCGGGCAGAATTTCATTGGCATTGAAGTGTGTATAAAATAATGTATCACTCTTTAAGGAAAGATTTCTAAAGTACCCCCATTTATCATTGTTTTCCCACCTTATTGTTCCATCAGCTATATTTAGAGCAGAAAGTTTAAAATCATGTATCACAAATAAGATCTTATTTAAAAGCACAGGTCTCTCCTGGGGCCGGCCGCTTAGGCTTTGTTGCCATTTCACTGAATAATCTGAATTGTACCGGATCACCTTAAAGCTGGATGCGTCCTGGTCTTCGGTTCTCAGAAATCCTTCCAGGTTTTTAACAGTTGTATTTCCAGGTTCAATGTCTTTTGACTTGCTGCAAGAGAGCAGTAATAAACTTAAACAGCAGCCAAGCAGGCAAACAGAATTCAAGCGACGAAGCCATGAGTTGTTGTAAGGGTTCATTTTATTGTGGTTTTTATTTCAGAAATAAAGATACAGCTATTTAACATTGAACTAAAAAGGGTAAATAATTTCGCATATTATACCCTGTTAACGGCACTATTACATTATTTATTCTTTTTCAATACAAGTTTCGATAGCCCATTATTTTTGTTTTGAATTCAACCCCGCTATCACCGCCTTAAAACTCTCCAGCGCTCCTTCTAAATTCTCTACAATATCCATTGCCAGTTCATCCGGGTCAGGCAGGTTGTCTAAATCAGCGAGGGATTTATCTTTTATCCAGGTGATGTCTAAGGAGGTTTTATCTCTTGCAATGATTTCATCGTAACCAAACTTTCTCCACCTGCCGTCAGGATTAGAAGCACTATAAGTCTCTTTGCGTTTATGCTTGTTGGTGGGGTTGTAGCAGTTGATGAAGTCCTGCAGGTCGGAGGATTTGAGTGGATTCTTTTTTAGTGTGTGGTGTATGTTGGTGCGGTAGTCGTATACCCACACTTCTTTTGTCCACGGGTCTTTGCTGGCGGGTTTGCCATCCCAGAATAACACGTTGGCCTTTACGCCGTTGGCGTAGAAGATGCCGGTGGGCAGGCGAAGGATGGTATGCAGGTCGGTGGTCTCCAGTAATTTTTTTCTTACGGTCTCTCCTGCGGTAAGCCTCCCCAAAAACAGTACAGTTTAAAAGTAGACAAAATGTTTAATTTT
>CAZDHQ010000488.1:0-4263 GCA_964505135.1 uncultured Ferruginibacter sp. | reverse complement strand
GTTGAGGGAGACTCCGCAGGCGGTACGGCTAAACAGGGCCGTGACAGAAGTTACCAGGCAATCCTTCCACTAAGAGGTAAGATATTGAATGTGGAGAAGGCAATGGAGCATAAGATCTACGACAATGAAGAGATCAGGAACATGTTCACTGCCCTGGGTGTTAAGATCGGAACTCCTGAAGATCCTAAAGCATTGGATACATCAAGGCTTCGCTATCACAAATTGATCATAATGACCGATGCCGATGTGGACGGAAGTCATATCGCCACACTAATCCTTACGTTTATTTTCAGGTACATGAAAGAGTTGGTGGAGCAGGGTAATGTATTTATCGCCCAACCACCACTTTACTTGGTTAAAAAAGGAAAAGACCAGGATTATGCCTGGAATGACACAGAGAGAAAAGCATTGATTGCCAAATTTGGCCAGGGCAAAGATGAAAGTGTTACCACCCAACGATATAAAGGTTTGGGAGAAATGAATGCCGAACAATTATGGGAAACCACCATGAATCCTGCCACCCGTACACTGAAAAAGGTCACACTGGAAAGTGCCGCAGAAGCAGACAGAGTATTCAGCATGCTCATGGGAGATGAAGTTCCTCCGAGAAGGGAGTTTATCGAGTCGCATGCCAAATATGCAAAAATTGATGTTTAGAAAAAATTAACCTAATAGCATAGGCTTCCTGCGCAAGGAAGCCTATATTTTTTGATAAGGATAATACTATCTTTGCCTACCCAATAGAAATTTTGTGCTTATGAAACAGTCATTGATTATCGTCCTCATCATTTGCTTCGCTTTAGGCGAATCTTTTTCTTTCATTGTTAAACAGGATAAGAAAGCAGAAAAAACACCCCGTTTTTGTTGTAATAAATCCTGCAACCAGCAACAACAAAAAGGCAAGAAAAATTCAAACGAGCATACAGTTTTGCCGGTAGTAAACCTATTGCCGTACAGTTTGTAGTGATACTAAATCGCAGCAAGCCCGCTGTTGCGTTGAATTTAAAATAAAATCGAACGCCTCAGCTATTTTGCGATTCTGGAATTTAATTTGTAGCTTGTCATCGTAAAAAAGCAGGGTAAACAATATTCACTAACCGTAAATTCAATCAAAATGTCAAACATGTTAACAGCCTATTGCATGAAAACGAAAGAAAAAAACGTTCCCATGCAGGATGCAGTGATTACAAAAACTTCACGTGGAGGTTATATGGCACAGGGTCATGATGGTAAAGGCAATAAGATGACGACCATGCTAAGCGAAGAAAAAGCTAATGAAGCCATAAAAAATGGTGTGGCAAAGAAAGGTTGGTAATAATTTATTTAAAGATTTACAAGGCTATCCTTAAATTTGGATAGCCTTTTTATTTGTTAGCCAGCCACTCTATAACCAATAATTGGCAACCCAGTATTCTTTTACGCCGACTATATACAAAACGACTTATCTAAAACAAAACAAATTATGAAAACACTTTCGTGGTTTTTGATCGCAGGGACTGTTTTGGCAGTTTCATGTAAAAAAAGTTCTGGTGGTAATGATAATGGAGGAAATGATAACAATAACCCTCCTGCTGCCACCCAAGAGCAGTTGTTAATGGACTCCGTTTATCTTTTTACTAAAGAAGTGTATTTATGGAATACAGTTTTGCCCACTTATGAGCAGTTTAATCCAAGGCAATATACAGGTAGCACAAAGCTTGAATCTGCCCAAAAAGTGATGAATGCAGTAAGGAAATTACAGCCGCTTGACAGGTTCAGTTTTGTTACCACAACCGAGCAATCAGGTGGCCTTCAAACCGGTGATGAAACTGACTGGGGATTCTTTTTACACGGCGCTTACATTAATGCTACAGATGTAGCATGGTTTGTTACTTATGTGTATGATCAATCAAGTGCCGGAGCTGCTGGGGTAAAACGAGGTTGGATAATCAATAAGATTAATGGTACTAAATTAGATGCTTCCGATGCTTCTATTAATCTTTTAAATGATGTTTTTTTTGGTACGACATCCAGCGCAACTTTTGAATTTTTAAAACCTGATAATACCACTAAAACTGTTAATCTTTCTAAGACAAGTTTTACAGCCAACGCCGTTCTGCATAAAAGTGTGATAACTGCTGGTACTAAAAAAGTGGGCTATCTTGTTTTCAACCAGTTTTTTGGCGCCCCAGCTCGTCAGGAATTAAAACAGGCATTTAATTTCTTTGAAGGACAGGGCATAGATGAACTGGTAGTTGATTTGCGGTATAACCCAGGAGGGTCTGTACAAACACAGGATACATTAGCGGACCTGATTGCTCCAAAAGCAGCCGATGGACAAACCATGTATAGGTACTTTTTTAATCAAAATCTTCAGAATGGGAACTTCCCTTTGCTTTCTACAAAGCCTGGTTTTAAAAATGTTTCCTTCAGCCAAAGCAATAACACACAGGTTTTTGAAAAGGCAGGCAACTTAAACCTGAGTCGTGTATTTGTGATTGGAACAAATGGTACCGCATCTGCGAGTGAGTTATTGATCAATAACCTTAGGCCTTATATGGATGTGAAACTAATTGGCGATACCACCTATGGTAAACCAGTTGGTTTTTTCCCAATAGATATCTTCGATTTTTCGATTTATCCTATTTCATTTAAAACGGTTAATAGTGCTGGTAATGCAGATTATTACACCGGTTTTGTACCTGATAATTTAACTATTGATGGTTTTAATAAAGACTGGGGAGATGTAACGGAGCCAAGCCTTGCAGCCGCATTGAAGTATATCACTACCGGTGCATTTAAAAAAGTGAATATACAGGAAGAAAATGCAGCCAGGGAAGCAATTCAGCGACAGGAAAAACTTCAATCTATTCACAGAAGTTTCACAGATAAGAAGTTTAACGGAATGTTTGTAGAAAAACAATAAAAAGCTTTTAAATAGAAAGAGGTTGCCGGTTGGCAACCTCTTTCTATTTAGATGTAAGATTCTTTTTCTTTCTATAAACCTTTTTTGGATGCTTCTTTTTAGTCGCTGTTTTGTCAGCTGCAGCATTATTTTGATTAGTATTTACCTGAACGGGTTTTTCTAAAAGTTGCTTTTGCTGAATTTCCTTTTTAAGCTTTTTATCTGCAATACTATTTTCCCTGGGTACCAATTTCTTAGCTGTATCTGCCTGTGCGTAACTGGCATTTACTGCAAACAAGAAAAAAGAAGAAACTAACATTTTAGTTAAGCTTTTCATTGTGTAAACATTTTAGTAGATAGATATTAAAACGCAGCAAGAGTTTAATTATACCTGAAAATAACCAGCTACAAAAAATCAAAACTAACTATACCAAACTAAGTTATATTTTTGTTAGATGCGATACGTTATTATTGCCCTTCTAACTAGCCCTTTTATAGCGGCCACAGGCAAGGCCCAGGAAAAATGGGATTTGAGAAAATGTGTTGAGTATGCCATGCAGCATAACCTTACTGTTAAAAGACAGGAGCTTCAAACTGGCTTTGCCGGACTCACAGAAAAACAGGCCAAGTTTTCAGCCTATCCAAACGCTAATTTTTCTAACAATACAGGTTTACAGTTTGGCCGTTCGGTAGATCCTACCACCAACCAGTTTACTACGAACCAATTACTGTTTCAACAATTTAACTTAAGTGCAGACATAGTTGTTTTTAACTGGCACCGTGTAAAAAATAGCCTGGTAGCAGCCCAGCTTGATTATAAAGCAGCGCAGGCTGGTGTAGAAAAAGCTAAAAATGACATTGCTCTTTCTGTTGCAACCTCCTTTTTGCAAGCCCTGCTGAACAATGAGCAGATAGGTATTGCGGAAATACAGTTTCAACAAACAAAGAGTCAGTTATTTGATACTAGGAAAAGGGTGAATGCTGGTGCATTGCCGGAACTAAATGCCGTGGAACTGGAAGCCCAGTTAGCAAGAGACAGCACCGCTATCATCAATGCAAAAGCAACTGCCGACATAAGTTTGTTGCAATTAAAAGCCTTACTAAATCTTGATGCTGCTGCACCGTTTGAACTGAATGTACCACCAGTAGAAAAAATTCCTGTAGAAACTCTGGGAGATTTGCAGCCAGACTATGTGTTTCAGATGGCGCTAACAAATCAACCAGCTCAAAAAGTTAACCTATTGAATCTGCAATCAAGGCAAACAAATGTAAAAGTGGCCAGGGCAGGTTTATACCCTACTATTTCTGCCTTTGTTGGATTAGGCACCAACTTTTCCAATCCTTTCAAATCAGTTACCGGCGTTAATTTTATTGGATAT
>CAZDHQ010000487.1:0-4263 GCA_964505135.1 uncultured Ferruginibacter sp. | reverse complement strand
GATGGCGAAGCCTGGCAGATTATAAATGGGCTGGACCTTACCTTTTAATGACGCTGGCAATGGTTTTGATCGTTGTAGGAATGGAAATTGGACTGCACTTTTTGCACCTAAGTTTGCCACTCGTAATCAAATTAGGTCTGGAATTCTGCCTGGGTATAGGTGTTTATTTATTGCTTGCCTATAAACTAAAAGTAGAAGAATTAGACCTAATCAATCATGTAAAAGGAATGTTACTTCGCAAAAAAGGATAGTTTGGTTCTCTACAGTTCATCCTGGTTTTCCTATATTCTACCTAAGGAAGTTTGTGTTTGGTGGAACTGAAAAAAAAAGTCTCGCCATTTCACCAATCTGTTACATTTGCAAATATTTTTTAAACAACTTCGGGCAAATGAATACAATGAATAATACCTATTCTGACCTGGTGAACCAAACCTTTAATTTCCCCCAGGAAGGTTTCAAGGTGCAAGACGATTACCTGCAATTCAACGGACAGGATTTAAAAGCGCTGATTGATAAGTATGGTACGCCATTGAAGTTAACTTATCTGCCCAAAATTGGAATGCAAATAGATAAAGCAAAAAAAATGTTTGCCGATGCATTCAAAAAACATAAATACACAGGTAAATATAATTATTGCTATTGTACCAAAAGCTCTCACTTTTCTTTCATCGTGGAAGAAGCGCTAAAGCATAATATTCACCTTGAAACATCCTATGCTTACGATATCGATATCATTAATAAATTATACTCCCGCCGTAAAATAAACAAAGAAACTTTCATCATCTGCAACGGGTTTAAACAAAAAGCATATACGCAAAGGATTTCCCGTTTACTAAATAGCGGCTTTAAAAATGTCATTCCTATCCTTGATAATAAAGAAGAAATCAAAGCATACAAAAATGTAAAAGTTCCCTTTAAACTCGGTATAAGAGTGGCAGCAGAAGAAGAACCAACATTTCCTTTCTATACTTCCAGGCTTGGAATGAGAGCCAAAGACATCCTGGAATTTTATGTTGATTCCATTGAAGGATTTGAACACAAGTTCCAGTTAAAAATGTTGCACATCTTTTTAAACAAGGGTATAAAAGACGATGTGTATTACTGGAGTGAGTTAAATAAAGTAATTAACCTTTATTGCCAGTTAAAAAAGATTTGTCCCGAACTGGATTCAATCAATATTGGAGGTGGCTTTCCTATCAAGCATTCATTGGGTTTTGAGTACGACTACCAGTTTATGATTAACGAGATAGTACGTAACATAAAAGTAGCCTGTGCAAAAAACAAAGTTCCCATGCCGGACATCTTTACTGAATTTGGTAGCTACACAGTAGGCGAAAGCATGGCACATGTGTACAGCGTAATTGGCGAAAAAATGCAAAACGACAGGGAGATTTGGTACATGATTGATTCTTCATTTATCACTACATTACCGGATACCTGGGGCATTGGAGAAAAGTTTTTAATGTTGCCCATCAATAAATGGTCTGAGGAATACCAGCGTGTAACACTTGGTGGAATTACCTGCGATAGCCATGATTATTACGATAGTGAAGAGCATATCAATGAAGTGTTTCTTCCCAAATTAAATGGTGAAGAGCCCTTGTATGTGGGCTTCTTTCATACTGGTGCTTACCAGGACCAGATCAGTGGATATGGTGGTATCAAACATTGCCTGATTCCTTCTCCCAAGCATATAATCATTGAGCGTGACAAAAATGGTAAATTAGTAGACTGGGTGTATGCTAAGGAGCAGTCAGCCCAAAGTATGCTGAAAATTCTTGGCTATTAATTTCAAAGGATTTAGATGTTATTAAATTAAAAGTGGCTTTGCGCCACTTTTTTGTTTTTCAATCAGTGCTACCTGTTCGGCTTTTTGGAAAAATCCAAAAAACGGACAATTATTAGCTAAAAGATTCGTTAATAAAACTATAACTCTAAATCCACAAGAAAGATCAGTGTATGGAACCATTTAAGATTTTTATCGTTGAAGATGATCCATGGTACGGCGAAATTCTTGAGTATCATTTATCACTCAACGAAGATTATGTTATCAGTCGCTTCACTACCGGAAAAGAATGTCTTGCCAATCTTCACAAAAAACCAGACCTGATTACTGTTGACTTTTCATTGCCTGATTATACAGGGGATAAATTATTCCAGCGCATCAGGGAAACAGACGATAGTATACCCGTGATTGTTATCAGCGGACAGGAAGAAATTGCTGTAGCTGTTAACCTGCTTAAAATGGGTGTTACCGATTATCTCATAAAGGATGAGAACACCAAAGACATGCTTTGGAATGCGGTAATCAATGTCCGCAAAATGGGCCGCCTGAAAAAAGAAGTGGAGCATCTGAGAGAAGAGCTGGGGCAGAAATTTTCTTTTGATAAGAGTATTAAAGGCCAAAGCCCAGCGCTGCAGAGAGTGTTTAAGATGATGGAAAAAGCTACCAAAACAAATATCAATGTATCCATTACCGGTGAAACAGGAACGGGTAAAGAAGTAGTAGCAAAAGCCATTCACTATAACTGTGATAGGAAAAAGAAACCATTTGTGGCAGTGAACATGGCAGCCATTCCAAAAGAGCTCATCGAAAGCGAATTGTTTGGTCATGAAAAAGGTGCTTTTACCGGCGCACTTGCAAGGAAAGCAGGAAAGTTTGAAGAGGCAAACGGCGGAACGATTTTCCTGGATGAAATAGCAGAACTGGATCTCAACCTGCAAAGCAAACTCTTAAGAGTATTGCAGGAAAGGGAAGTAATAAGAGTAGGCGGAAATGAAAAAGTAAAATTAGATATCAGGTTATTGGTGGCAACGCATAAGAACCTGGCAGAAGAAGTGAAGAAAGGAAACTTTAGAGAAGACCTTTATTACCGTGTGATTGGTTTGCCAATAGAACTACCACCGCTGAGAGAAAGAGGAAATGATGTGCTGATCCTGGCTAAATTTTTTGTGGATGAGTTTGTAAAAGACAATAAGCTTGAGCCGATATCCATAACACAGGAAGCAAGAGATAAATTAATGGAGTACTATTTCCCTGGTAATATACGTGAACTCAAAGCAATGATGGAACTAGCTTCTGTGATGTGCAGCAATAATGAAATTACCGCATCAGATATCAACTTTAATTCTACAAAGAAGGAAGAGTTCTTTACGATGGAGCAAAAAACATTGCGCCAATACACCTGCGATATCATCAAGTATTTCCTGAAAAAATATGATGATGATGTGTTAACTGTAGCAGAGAAGCTGGATATCGGTAAGTCTACCATTTATAAAATGATTCAACAAAAAGAAATCGTATTAGAATAATATTTACCTAAGCCTAATCCGTAAGAAACTAAGCGACCGGCATGAGAAAAAAAGAAAACGCCAAGTTGGAAAAAACTTCTTCAGTTGAAAAAAAAACTAAACAGGAACGGCTTGTAAAAGAAGTGGTGACCGTGGAAGGTCATTTAACTGAAGGGAATCCTGCACTTTACGAACGACTTATTGAAAACCTTCCTGGTGTTGCTATTGAATATGAATCTAGAACTGATGGAACGCACCATTACAGGTATGTAAGTCCATCGGTAGAAAGAGTGTTTGGTATTCATCCTTCTCAATTGTATAAGTTAACCCAGTTTATTCATTCAGATGATTTGGAAATAATGAACCAGCAGCTTGAAAAGGCTGCTATTACTACTGAACCATTTTACAATGAAGCAAGAATGATTATACCCGGGAGGGGAATAGTATGGAGATCACTTAAGTGCGCCTTTTCTCATATTGCAGAAAATGAAGCAAGGGTTTTTACGGGTTTAATGCTGGACATTACAGAAAGAAAAAATGCTGAGGAAAGGGCAAGTGACTATCGTAACAGGCTTTCCGCATTAATCACCAGTTTGAGCGCTGGTATATTGGTGGAAGATGAAGCAAGAAATGTAGTATCGGTAAACGAGGCTTTTTGTGAAATGTTTCATTTGAAAAGCTCTCCGGATCAACTAAAGGGTACGGAGAGCACAGAGTTGCTTAATAAGTTAATGCCGCTTTTTAGGGATTCAGATTATTTCCAGGAGATCACGCTTTCTTTATTAGAGTTTCAAAAACCTGCGGTAGATGAGATTTTTGAAATGAAAAATGGTGATATTCTCAAGAGAGAATATATTCCCATTTATGACAAGAAAGTTTTTAAGGGTATCATGTGGAAGTACACAGATAAAAAAAAAAAAAAAATAGCAGAAAGTACTTTAAAAATAAGAGAAGAAAAGTACCGCAGCATTA
>CAZDHQ010000486.1:2930-4265 GCA_964505135.1 uncultured Ferruginibacter sp. | reverse complement strand
GAAAGCAGTCCACCTTAACCTGGCGAATACAGGAAACAAATGCAGCCAGCTACAACATAGAAAAAAGTATTGATGGAAGGGCGTTTGGAAAAATAGGTAATGTTTCGAGCCAAGGGGATGGCATCAACAACTATGAATTTACTGATCCAAAATCAATTTCGAATACCTGCTATTACAGAATCAATCAAATTGATAAAGACGGAAAAATTTCTCATTCTCCTGTAATAAAATTAACTTATCAGCAAAACAGCAGTTTTGCTATTAGTCCCAATCCGGTAACCGACATGCTCACTATTTCAGCCGGTGCAAGCCTCCTGAATACGCAGGCGCAAATAACCGATTTGCATGGTAAAATAATTGATGCTTTTATCATCACCAAGCCATTATTTAGCTTAAGCATGTCACATTATGCCAGCGGTTTGTACTTATTAAGGTTACAAAATGGTAAAACAGAAAAAATAATTAAACAATAAGCTGATTTTTAATGAAGTGGCTTTTAAAACAGCTGTAACCACCCTAACCCCTGCCGGGAAGGGCAATTGGAGACTGCTATTGCGAAAGCTTGTTGTTAAATATGCTGAATCATTAAGCTTTGCGCTTTTTGATTTGCGCTTCCCCATTAGCAAAACACTTGCTCATTGGTATGCGGTACAAGCCTGCCCGGCAAAATGCCTTTCCCCCATATGTTTGCAGGACTGTTTGCAAAATGAAAAGCTGTATGGCGCAGGAATGCAGCGTGGATATGTGTTTAGCGTTCCTGTGCCGGTTGGTTACTAATCTCATTCAATGCTGGCCTCTTCGCAAAACTAAAACTGCTATGTGAATGTGTCGTTCGCCGTTAAATCCTACCACCACGCCTTCATCCTATTAAATTCCTTGTTCGTAATACTAAAAATACTCCCATGCCTGATCCCCTTTGGCAGCGATATTTTATCGGAAATATCTTTCCAGTGCAACAGGTCAGCAGAAGATACAGCACCATATTTTCCTTCCGTGTACTTATCAAAATACACTACCCAGGTTTTGCCGATCTTCACTGTTGTCGGACCCTCTGCCCAGTATTGACCAGTAATGGGTGCCGATGGATTTGAATAGCCCTTTGTTAATTGCTTACTCACGGCAACCCGTATGTTTTTTTGTGCAGGCTCTGGGGTTTCATCTTTTAAAAACATAATGAATTTGCCGGCGTCGGGTACAATGGTTGCGTCAATCACATTAAAGCTTTTATCATAGAGCAGGGCTGTTTTGGTAAAGCTTTTAAAGTCTTTTGTAGTAGTGTAATACAAGCGATGATTATAGCCGTTTTCCACCTTGTCATCCGCCTTGTATTTACCG
>CAZDHQ010000486.1:0-2920 GCA_964505135.1 uncultured Ferruginibacter sp. | reverse complement strand
GGTAGTAGCCCAATAGATCATGTATTGCCCTGTTGCTGCATCAAAAGTTATCTCCGGTGCCCAGCAGTTTCTTGCGCTGTCTTCGTTTTTCATTACCGGGATAAACTGCTGCTCACTCCAGTGGATGAGGTCTTTGCTGCTGGCATAGCCGATGCCTTTATCGTTCCAACTCACCGTCCACACCATATGAAACAAACCATTACCGCCTTTGATGATGCAGGGATCTCTCATCAGTTTGTCCTGGGCCGCGGTTGGTTTTAATACAGCAGAATCTCCGTTAAGAGCAGTCCAGTTAAAGCCATCCCGGCTGTAAGCCAGGTGCAGTCCATCTTCTCCATTGTTATTAAAGTAAGAGAACATATACACTTTATCCTTTTGCTGCTGCGCTGTTGCAGTAAGGCTGGCTAAAAGACCCAGCATGAAACAAATTTTTTTCATCGGCTTAAATTAGTGAATTATCAGATGCACTGCACATTGTTCTTGTCTTTACGATCTGTGATACAGTACCATGCTATGATTGAAAATTTGTTATTGCCCATGGTTCCGTATATCTTAGTATTCACCGCTAGCATAAAGTGGGATTATAATAACCAATAAAATGATTAAAGAGAAAATAATAGCCGCCTACGAACAAATGGCTGAAAGGTATAACGAATTGATTGATCATAAACCGCACAATGCTTATTACGACAGGCCTAATACATTACAATTGTTGCCAGATGTAAAAGGGAAAACAATTCTTGATGCAGCCTGCGGACCAGGAAAGTATGCCGAGATTTTAATGGAGAAAGGAGCCATTGTAAAAGGCTTTGACATAAGTGCTGCCATGGTGGAATTGGCAATCAAAAGGAACAATGGGAGAGGAGAATTTTTTGTTCACGACTTGAGTATGCCACTGACAATGGTGGAAGATAGCTCCTGCGATATGGTGCTTTGTGCATTGGCATTGCATTATATTGAAGACTGGTCATTTACCATGAAAGAATTTCATCGGGTGCTTAAAAAAAGCGGGCTGCTTATCCTATCCATTGAACACCCGTTTTACGAGTATAACTTTTTTAAGTCCAACAACTATTTTGCAATTGAACATGTACAATGCACCTGGAAAGGTTTCGGCCCACCGGTGGTAGTAAACAGTTTTAGAAGGCCGCTGCATGAATGCATTACACCATTGACTGAAAATGGATTTTATATTGATAAATTAGTTGAACCAAAACCAACCATTGAATTTAAACAACTGGACCCGAAGCATTACAAAGAACTAAACGAGTTTCCTGCATTTATGTGTATCAGGGCGGTAAAGAATCAATAAAAAATAATAGTATGCATTACAGCCTGCTGATTAAAAACATTGAAAAGAAAATCACTTTAACGAAGGAAGAGTTAGATTTTTTTCTTTCGCTGATAGAAGAAAAATTTTTAGCAAGTGGTGAATTTCTTTTACGTGAGGGGCAAGTATGCAGGTGCCAGAGTTTTGTAATAAAGGGGTGTTTAAAAACTTACTACCTTGATGAAAATGGCCTGGACCACATTATTGATTTTTCTGTAGAAGAATGGTGGGCAGAAGATTTGTATTCTTTATTAACGCAAACTGCATCCACCACAAATATTAAAGCAATAGAGGATACTGTATTAATACAAATCAATAAGAATAATTTAGAACTGCTGCTTGAGAAAATACCAAAGTTTGAGCGCTTTTTTCGCTTGCTTTTTCAAAATGCATATATTTCTCAGAAAGAACAGATCAATGGTATGCTTTCTCTTACCGCAGAAGAAAGATATATGGCCTTTCTAAAAAAGAAACCTTATGCAGCAAAAAGATTTCCTCAAAAAGATATTGCTTCTTACCTGGGCGTAACGCCACAGTTCCTGAGTGCACTGCGGAAAAAACTACACCAAGTTAATGTAGATTAATTTATTGCTGGACTGAATATATTTTTTTTGTTGGTGTTTTTAAACAGCAACAAATATGAACAGGACTAAATTATTACAAGCTCAATATACCACCATCGCCTTATTTGAAGCCGTAGAAAAAAAAGGACTGATTACCGCAGGCAAAACAGAATCGCAACTTTCAAATGAAATAAACCAACTGGCGTTGGAAAAATTTTCAATACAACAACATTGGCATAAGAAAATAGTGAGAGCTGGTAAAAACACCCAATGCAGTTACCCTGACAATCCCCCCGATGTAATGATTGAAGAGGAAGATATCGTGGTACTGGACTTTGGGCCAATCGTTGATGGTTATGAAGCTGACCTGGGAAGAACCTATGTGATTGGCAACAACACAGTAATGCAGAAAATTAAATCAGATGTAGAACTAGCCTGGTATGAAATACAGCAATGGTATCATCAACAAAGATTTTTAAAAGCAAGCGACTTGTATCACTATGCTGTGAAGAAAGCCAATGAATATGGCTATTTGGGAGGGGCATCGTTGGTCTTTATCCGCATGAACAGCCAATAGATCCACAAAGCCTGGAACTGGATGTACATCCATCGAATGAGAACGATCTATTTTTAACAGATGCTAATGGTGATAAAAGACATTGGATTTTAGAATTGCTTTTTATTGATAAGAAAAACGAGGTGGGTAGCTATTATGAGCAATTGTTGTGAAAATCCTGACATCTTTTTATTTACACAAAGCAATACCCTTTACACTCGTTTATGACTGTATATGTATAGTACTAATACAAAATCTTATTGTAAGCTGTACTCTTTGCATGTTTATTTTCTTATTCAAAAATGTTAATATGGGTTAAACAAACAAAAACTTTTATATCTTAGTAGCGTAGAAAACATGTGTAACCAAAAATAGTCTGTTGAGTTCGGCACCAGCAATCTAGCATATCGATTAACCAAGTCTCCTACACTATTATTTATTACTAACTGTTTAATTACACCACAGCTATTG
>CAZDHQ010000485.1:0-4283 GCA_964505135.1 uncultured Ferruginibacter sp. | reverse complement strand
AAAATATACGGAGCAGTCTGTTTATAGAAATAAAGGAAAAAGGATTGCCTGCCGGTAAGCTCAGTGTGATCAATGGTTTACTAAAGTTGAGACAAGCGTGCAATAGTTGTGAGTTAGTGAAGGATGAAGACCTCTTTACGTACGACTCTGTAAAAACAACTGTATTGATTGAAGAACTGAAGAATATTACCGGCACACATAAAGCACTGGTGTTTTCTCAATTCACTTCCATGCTTGATCTGCTGGAAAGAGATTTTACAAAAAACAATATTGCTTACCTGCGGCTGGATGGAAATACACCTGTAGATAAAAGACAGGAACTGGTAAACCGCTTCAATGAAAATGACAGCACCGAAAAAGTTTTTTTAATTAGCCTTAAAGCAGGTAATGCTGGCCTTAATCTTACAGCGGCTGATTATGTATTCTTATTTGATCCCTGGTGGAATACAGCCGTACAGCAGCAGGCCATTGACCGTACTCACAGGATAGGACAAACGAAAACAGTGTTTGCCTATAACATGGTTTGCAAAAATACCATTGAAGAAAAGATCATACAGTTGCAGCAGAGAAAAAAGAAACTGGCTGATGAACTGGTAACACAGGAAGAGAGTTTTGTAAAAGGCCTTACGGAAGATGATATTGAATTTTTGTTCAGTTAAACTCCGCAATAAATTATCTCAATAATACAAATTAGTGCAGGCAACAACCTGCACTAATTTTTTAAATAACATACACATCTCAAAAAATATTTTTCTCTTTTAAATCCAACCATAAAGCTACTCCGTAACTAACCCTGACCATATACAATCACTCATCAATAATAATTGTATGAAAACTACTACTATTAAAAGAATCCTCATTGGAGGTACAGCCTTATTTGTTTTGTTGTCAATAATACTGGTTGTTCACATTTACATTGTTACCCGACCTAAAGTAGCTGATGAACAAACAAAGGCAATGGCCAGGATTGATGTCAAAAATGAAATAACAAAAGCTCAGGCAGAAAATATATCTAGCTGGTTAAACAAACAGCATGGAATAGACCATGTGCTATGTAATGCATCCAGCCAGTTGGTTGTATTCACCTATTTCCCAACAAAAGTTAATGCAGATCAATTAACAGAAGCATTTAAAACACAGTTCCAGTTGAATGCTGTACGTTATCAACCTACAGAAGAAGAATTGCTAAAGGGATGCCCTATATCGAACAAGACAACCAATAAACTATACCAATTTTTTAAAGAAACATTTTAATTATCTCAACTCCAAAATCAAAAATGATTATGAAAATGAAAACAATGTATACTGCTCTTGCGGTAATGATGGCTTCATCACTATTATTTGTTGCTTGCAAAAAAGATGATAACAAGACAATGACACCTGCGCCCACTTTGTACGATTCCCTTGGTGGCACTACGATGGTAACAGACCCTGTTAACAGCTCAATGATGATCGAAAAAGGAAGACTCGGTATTCGCTCTGTTGTTGACAGTACCATCTTTGTAATAGCAGCAGACAACCGTATCAACGGCTATTTTACCAGCTTGCTAACTGAAGTTGGTAACAATAATTTAAGCGGCTTCATGGAGCTAAGTAAAAATCTTACTGATTTTGTTGCAGTAGCCACAGGTGCAAAAAGCTATAAGTATGAAGGGCTAAATATGATGGCCGCACATGATCCTGCACAAAATCCAAGAATGAATGGCAAAGCAGCTAACGATGATTTTGATGCTTTTGTGGAAGACCTGGTGATGGGTGCCAACAAGAATAAATTACCGGCAAACCTGATAACATCTGTAGGCAGATTAGTGGAAACACTGAGAACACAGGTGGTGCAGCAATAGGATACAATAAGCCCCAGGAACAGGTTGGCCAAAAGCCAGCCTGTTTTTTATACTAATAAAAAGACCACATATTTCTCAACTGCTGCAATACATCCGAAGGCATAGCACCTGCTGCATGTATAATCACATGACCATACTGATTTTTAGAAGCATAAATACAGGCAGATTGAATTCCTTTTCTTTTTAACACCTGCAGGCATTCACTGGCAAAGCTCACTTTTACACTGCCGCTTTTTTGCACCACTGCGCCATTATTGATAAGCAAGGAAAAATGAGGAAACCTGAAAATACGGATGATCCAATACTGAATTGAAAGTAACATCATGTGGTTTGTTTTAAGTAAATGAGATACGCAATCTAAGTTTTTTGCTTCAACAGTTTACTCACCTCGTTAACTTTTTTTATTAACAGTGGAAATGCAGGCTCAGCCATACCACCATGATCAAATCCCTGCAGTTCATATAATGAAGTTTGTTTGTGGCCGTTTAGCTTCATCATCCTTGCCATGTAAGCATTTTCCTCATAACGTCCATACAATTCCAGTTCCCTGTCACCGGTAATCAAGAGCATCGGGGGAGCATCGCTTCTTACATGATACAATGGCGCATACTCGTCTATTGTGGGTTGTGTTTCTTTTATACCTCTCTCCTTCCTTATGGTAAAATGAGTAATACATTGTCCACTAAATGGAACCAATGCTGCAATCTTATTGGCATCAATAGCGTACTTAGCCAGATATTTTTTATCAAGTGTTATCATCATACCGAGATAACCGCCGGCAGAATGACCAGACATAAAAATCAATTGATCATTGCCACCGTAATTTTTAATATGCTGAAACACCCATGCCACAGCAGCCGCAGCATCTTCTATATAAGCAGGTGCGGTTGCTTTCGGCGATAAACGATACCCAACGCCTATCACAGCAAAACCTTTTTCCATTAACTGTTTCGGAATCTCTTTACTGCCTGCTGTGATACCTCCACCATGAAACCAAACAATGGTAGGGAAATTCTTTATGTCTTTGGGATAATACAAATCCAGCTTGCATTGCGAAGCGATATAAGCATCCTTCGTTTTTATTGAATCAGGATAATAAGCTATATCTTTTTCAATTGTGTACTGCTGTGCATTCGTATGTACAATAACAAACAAGAAGAAGCAAATAAATACGCTTTTCATATAAGCATTTTCGTTTATGGTGTACTGTTATGATAACGGTTCCGGTCGTGGCCCTGAACCAGCAGGCTTTGATTTATCTTCTGGAAGAGGAACAAATGTTTCGTTATCGTTTGGAGGTAAAATAATTCTTCCCTGTTTCCAGTCCTCCTTTGCCTGTTCTATTCTTTCTTTACGGGAGGATACAAAGTTCCACCAGATAAATCTTTCTCCTAATGGCTCACCGCCTAATAACATCAGTGTGCTGTTTTTCTTTGCCCTCAGCAACGGTTCTTCATTTCTGGAAAATACTATCATCTGTCCTTCCTGGTAAGTAATTCCGTTTAATTCAATACTTCCTTTAGCAATATAGATACCACGTTCTTCATGCTCTTTGGGTAAAGTAAATGTACCACCCTGCTGCAGCACTACATGTAAGTAAAACAAAGGCGAATGGACTTTTACATCATTTTTTAATCCATATGCATTGCCGGCAATCAACCGCATCCAAACACCTTTATCCGTAAACACCGGCAATTGTTCGGGTTTATAATTGTCAAAACTCGGAGCAGCTTCTTCATCTTTTTCGGGCAATGCCACCCATGTTTGTATCATCTCCAGTTCGCCTCCTGCCAGGGCGGAGGGATCTTCAAATCTTTCTGAATGTGCAATGCCCCGGCCTGCCGTCATCCAGTTTACTTCGCCAGGACGAATGATCTGTTCTACACCAAGACTATCCCTATGTGTAACCTGCCCGCCAAACAAATAACTTACCGTGGAAAGACCAATGTGCGGATGCGGCAATACATCCAGTGAAGATGCTGTTGCCGGCGCATTACTCACCGGCCCTGCATGATCCATAAATATAAATGGACCTACCATTCGCCGCAGGCGGAAAGGCAGTATACGTTTTACTTTCATGGATTCGCTGATAGCCGCATTACGGGCTTCTATAATGATCTCGGGCATGGCATTGTTTTAATGATGAACTAAATTATGCATTGGTCAGCAAAGTTGAACACATCAATGATCCGCAACTAAAGCTTCAAAAATTTGAGCCGTAATTTTTCCCGGCAAACCATCGTTCACCTGCTTGCCATCAATTGACAATACAGGCATAACGACTTTAGTAGTACTGCTTACAAATGCTTCCTTGATAGCGTCAAGATCTTTTAATGCAATCGCTCTTTCCTGCACATTGAATTGTTTTAAAGCTAAAATTCTTTTTCTGGTAATCCCTGCTAAAATATTTTTTGCAGGAGTAATGATCACATCATCTTT